>NZ_NMPS01000073.1:0-62110 GCF_002261125.1 Siphonobacter sp. BAB-5385
GCGTCCGTAGCAAATGCTACGGACAACGCGTCCTGGTAGTTTTACCGAGTTTCAGGGAGAAATTTGGAATGGGAAAGAGTGAATTTAAACTTCTGTTCTTTTCCCATAATCCCTCCAACCCCGAAGGGGTTCAACCTCAATAGCCCCGCATGCAATGCGGGGAACCAATGCAGGAAACCGGGACTGTAGGATATCACGTCATCCCCCAATCACCAGGGCTTCCACCCATCCCCTCCCGCCAGAATCCGTTCCGCTGTATAAGTCTTGGCCTGAGCTGCCGTTAACTGTTTCGACCATTTTGCCCGTTCTGTGGTTCGGGCTCCCGGTCCCCGGCTCTGGAATTCAGCGTATAGCACGGTTTGTTCATTTTCCGGGTTTCGCCAGTTATCCCAACCCACGGGCAAAATATGGACTCCCATTTCCGTACGGATAAAAATCGTCTTCGCCTGCGGTCGCCAGGGACGACCCAGGTATACTTTCGTAGCCGACGGGTCGGCAGTTAGGGTACAATCCAGAAACGTAAATCCGTACGTTTGATAGGCAGGTGTGGCAGCGGCAGTGATATACGAATCCGACAAACTTTTGATCGTACAGTTCTGAAAAACGGCCATGCACTTACCAAAAATGAAGTCCGTCGTTCCCTCAATCTGACAATTCAGATAATACTGACGAGTTCCTTCCCGGGCGGCATACAGCGTATCCTGATTTCCCAGCAACACGCAGTTTCGGCAGATAAATCGATCGCCCTCTACGTGCAGGGCTACGGCCTGTCCTACCCGACCAGCAGTATTACGAATCGTCAGATTTTCCAGGATAATGTCAGGAGCATCCACCAGCACCGTATAGGAAGTATAGGTACTGAATTTATCCTTCCCCATGGCGTCTTTACCACCCGGATACGCTTTACCCGAGAAATCATCGCCCGTAATAATCACCCCTTCCTTGCTTTCACCCTGAATGTGAATGTTCGGTTTCCAGGAAGGAATGACGAGTTTTTCAGCGTAAACACCATTTTTAACGAATAGCCTGACCCGCACCTGCGAATGATCGCGAAAGGAATTAACGGCCTCCTGAATGGTTTTAAAATCTCCACTGCCGTCGGCAGCTACGGTAAAAGAGCTTGGGTAGGTTACGGTTTGAGCCTGACTTACGTACGCCAGCAGGTACAGAAAGACAAAAATCAGAATTCGTTTCATCAGATTAGTTGGAAGAAGAGAATACCCGTCGCAGAAAGCCATCTATGTAAGCCAGCGTTGGCGTAAACCAGGGTTCAAAAAACAGAAAGGTATGCGGGGCATTTTCAAACGTATGTACCTCGGAGTAAATGCCGTGCTGATTGAGAACGGCGATAAAGTCATCCCGTCCGGCGTGCATTCGGGCTACTGAACTGTTCAGAAAGAGTGTCGGCGGGGTTGTAGGCCCCACGTATGTTAAAGCCGACCCCTGTTTCCATAAGTCCGGTTTTTCCGTTTTCGAATACCCAAACCAGTACGTAGCCGCCGAGGTAGACTTTGAATCATCCCCTTCGCCCGACTCCGGATGAATGAAGGCCAGAATTCCATCCAGATCAACAATAGCCTGAACGTTACTGGAATCCGAACTACCTGAGGCATCAAAGGCGGCGTTACCGTTCGTAGTGCCGATCAACGCTGCCAGTTGCCCACCCGCCGAAAACCGAGTACGGCAATTTTCCGTGGATCAATCGCATAGCTTTTGGCGTTGCGGCGAATCCAGCGTATCGCTGCTTTCAAGTCATGAACGGCGGCAGGATACAAAGCTTCGGTCGATAAACGGTAGTCGGCCGTTACGGTTACGTACCCCCGAGCGGCCAGTTGTCCGGCCAGGGTATAGTTATGCGAACGGTCCCCCGACTGCCAGCCCCCCCCGTGAATCATCAGAATGGCTGGTCGGAGCTTCCTGGAGGTGGGGTGAAATACCTCAAGTTGCAGTTCCCGCCCCGCAGGGGTCCGGGTATACGTCTGTGCAGCTGTTTTACGAACGTTAACTGGTAAATCCGGAGGAGCTAGTTGTAGCTCAGGATGGTGTTTCACCTCTTTGGCAAAAGAACCTGCGATGCTAAAGCTGGTATCCCGACCGCCCGTAGGCCCCAGCTGAGCCCAGCTCGTTCCAACGAAAAGATTACTCAACAGAAGCAACAAATACCGGCTCATCGTTTATCCGTGGTTAAGGGATTCCAATGATCCTCACCCGCCAGAATCGCTGGAATCTGGCAGGTTTCGGCTTCTGCTTTCGAAAGCTGCCTGGCCCAGGCAACGCGACGTTTCGGATTGGCTCCCGGTCCTTTGGAAGCGTATTCAGCGTAAACGACCGTCTGTCGGGCCTGCGGTTTATCCCAATCGTGCCAGCCTTCTGCCCGAATGTGTTTCCCTAATTTGCAGAACAGAAAAACCGTTTTCGCGTAATCCCGCCAGGGCCTTCCCAGGTAGACGGTACCCACCGGATCGTCGCCCGTAAGTTCGCAATGCAGAAAGACCAGGCCATAGGGTTTACCTTCCGGCGTAGAGGCTGCCGTGACGTAAGGTCCGTTTTGTTTGCTGTGAATGGTACAGCGATCAAACACCGCTGTCGCCGAACCAAAAATGAAATCGATGGTCCCTTCGATGTAACAGTTCTGGTAATACTGCCGTCCGTACTGACCCGGCATACCCAGGTACAACGTATCCTGAAAACCCAGAAAACGGCAGTTGATAAACGCCGCCCGGTCGCCGGGAACGAATACCGCCACGGCCTGACCTACGGGGCCGGAGCTGTTGGCAAAACTGAGATTCTCGGCCCGAAAATCGTTGGCTTTCACCGTAAAACTACTCGAATCGAAGGTTCGGAAGGGTTTCCCCGAAGGGCTGATCTTGCCGTTGTAATCATCGAACGTTAAAACCGTGGTTTGGGCATTTTCGCCGATCAGGGTGACGTGATGCTGCGTGGAATCGAGTAAGAGCTTTTCCTTGTAAACTCCTTTTTTAATTCGAATCGTTATGGGCTCGGTATTGGGACTGGGTACGGAAGTAAGGGCTTCCTGTACGCGTCGAAAGTCACCGCTCCCGTCCTGAGCCACGATAATCACTCGACGTTGGCACCAGCCTGACCAACTTAACAGTACCAGAAAAATAATTAGTAGATAGCGGTTCATGAGTTTTGTTAGGGTAAGGGTTCAACACGAAACCAGTCCACATCAGCGTATCCGGAATCATTGATCTGGGCCGTTCGCGTACAGAACAACCCCATCTTGGCTCCAATCCAACGGCCTACCTCCGCCTGAAATTCGGCTCCGGCTTTTGTGTACTGCGTTCCGTCGAGACTGTAACTAAACTGACACCGGGCTCCGGGGCGTACTTCCAGTCGCAGGTACACGGGTTGTCCGGCCTTTAATGAGGTAAGATATTTTTCGCTTTCCGGCTGATTGTCCGCCGCTTTTTCACAGACCGCTGATACGAGTTCAATATCCTGTTTCTGGCTCTTTAAGTAGAGGCTGGCGTAACGTAAGCCCATCACTACCAATCCCGCTTTTTCATTTTCGAGCTTAGTATTGGGCGTGAACGTCAATTTAGTCGTAACCTGAAACGCTTCCGCCGGAAATTTTTGCAGGAGTACGTTCGGAACACTCCACAGATTCCGGGCCTCGGCAGGAGCCTGGTAGGAATACAGTCGCAGAAAACCTTCCGGCTGTAGCATGTGCCAGATGCCCTGCGGGTTGGCCTGCCATTGCCACTGTCGCCCGAGGGTCAGCTGATTGAACTCATCCGATTCAGGTGGCGTCGCTTTGGGGTAAGTCTTGCCTACATTCGGTTTCCGGTGGTTTAGTACGGGCTCGCCCTTGCCGTCCTTGTCCGCATCCATGCCAATGACTGGCCAGTCGTTTACCCACTGCATGGGTTGCAAATGCACGATTCGCCCGTAGGCTCCTTTGTCCTGAAAATGGATGAACCAATCCTCCGATTTACCCTTAACGGGAGGCGTAGTTACCCAAGCCCCCTGGTGCGGCCCATTGATGGGCGACTTTCCCTGATCCATGACCACCCGCCGTTCGTAGGGTCCGTAGACGTTTTTCGAGCGAAGCACCAGTTGCCAGCCTGTGGAAACACCTCCCGCCGGAGCAAAAATGTAGTAGTAGCCGTTTCGCTTGTAAAATTTAGGCCCTTCCACCGTCGGGTCCAGGGCATGTCCGTCGTAGACCAGCACGCCTTCATCCCGTACCTTCGTTCCGGCGGCGTTGAGTTTTTTAACGGTCAGGACACTCTTGATGCCGGCCCGACTCCCCGCCCAGCCGTGTACGAGATAGACCTGTCCATCGTCGTCCCAGAGCGGACAGGGGTCAATCAATCCCTTTCCGGCTTCCACCAGCACGGGTTCCGACCAGGGGCCCGCCGGATTTTTAGCTTTGGTCAGGTAAATACCAAAATCAGGGTCCGGGTAATACAGGTAAAATTCATTTTGGTGAAAGCGTATTGCTGGAGCCCAAACGCCATTGCCGTGCTGAGTTTTGGAGAAATGATCGAAAGGCGGCTGCCGTCGCAGGGCATGGCCAATCAGTGACCAGTTGACCAGATCCTTCGAATGCAGAATGGGCAGGCCCGGAACGGCATCAAAACTCGAAGCCGTCAGGTAAAAATCAGCTCCCACCCGGCAGACGTCCGGATCGGAGTAATCGGCGTGTAATACCGGGTTTTTGTAGGTTCCATCCCCCTGATCCGCCACCCAAACGGTTGACAGTTCAGCCGAAGGTTTGACCTGTGCCAGGGCTGACAAACCCAGCGACAATCCGGCGGCTAGTAACGTAATTTTTTGCATAGACCTAAAAATAGAGTACCGGGAGAAGATGCCTAACGGCTGGAATTGAGTTGATCCATTTCCAGAGCCAGCAGAATAAAAGGGCCTACCGATTTGGGATCGTTATCGCGTTTGGCTTCCTGAACGTAGTAGGTGAAAGTCCCCGAACGGTAAGGTGTACCGCCCAGCCCTGCTCCCGCACAGGCATCGGTGATGGCCAGGGTACCATCCGATTCTGTCCGAATTTGATGGGTAAGAATTCCCTGATAGGCTTTCCTGCCAGCCTTCAAAGCAACCTCGGGGGCATAACCCTTCCGACCCGCTTTCACGAGAAAATAAGCCAGCATGGTAGAGGCCGAAGATTCCAGGTAATTACCGGCTTTCGGTCCGACGTCCATCACCTGATACCACAGCCCCGTATCGGAATCCTGGTAGCGTTGCAGCGTTTCAGCCAGATTTCTGGTAATGCGAAGAATGTCCGTTCGTTTGGGATGATTTTGGGGGAAATAGTCCAGTACATCCACCAGCGTCATGGCATACCAGCCCAGTCCCCGCCCCCAGACGTGCGGCGAGCGGCCCGTCAGGGAATCGGCCCAGGCCTGCGTACGGCTCTCATCCCAGCCGTGTACGTAGAGATTCGTACCGGGCTGTTTATGATGCTGATCGATCAGGGTAATCTGTCGGGCTACTTCATCGAAAAGTTCGGGTTCTCGAAAGGTTTTGGCGTACTGAGCCAGAAATGGGGTCGCCATGTACAACCCATCGAGCCACATCTGGGAAGGGTAGCGTTTCTTGTGCCAGAAACCGCCCTCACTCGTTCGGGGATGCGTCCGCATCTGGTCCCGTAACATCGCCAGAGCTTTTCTGTACTTCTCGTCACCCGTCTTTTCGTAGAGTGCAAAAACGAACTTGCCGGGATTGACCCAGTCAATGTTGTATGATTCCAGGGAGTAGGTTTTGATGGTCCCATTGGGCTGAATCATGTCATCGGCGTACTCCTTGATGTAGGCGTAGTATTTGGCGTCGCCCTGTCGTTTCCAAAGTTTCTCCAGCGACGTACAAACGAGACCGTGACAGTAATTCCAGCGGGGTTCTTTCGAGAAATCCAGCATCCAGCCCTTCGGATTTCGCTGCATGTCCGAATCAGCCATCCGAACGGCCCAGTCGAGCGGCGTTGAAGTTTGGGCGTTCAGTCCGGTAATAGCGGCCAAGGCAAGTAAACCAATTCCCAGGGATCGAATGAATGCGGGCATCATCAGGCGTTTATCAGGTTCCTTACAACGTAGACGGAATCTGCTGCCCCTTTCCCTTTTTCAAGTTCATGAATTATTGGGGATATACGTGCCAGAGGCATCGCTTTCCCTGGAAGAGGATGAACTATTACCGCTGCCCCTCTTCCATTGAATCGGCAGAAATCATTCTTTCAATTTAAAATTACCCGGATGAGGAGCTGACAGTACGTGCGTCGTATACAAATCGGGATGGCCGAAATCCGTGATGGTGTATTTAATTTGTTGAGTATTGGATTCCGTAATCTGGCACGTGTACCAATCCTGATGCATTTCATCAAAAAAGCACCACCGCTCCATCAAGACTCGCAGGCCATTGGTTTGCAGGAAGTTTTCGGCCTGTCGTTCGGTATCAAATACGTGTAAAGAGTATTTGAACAACGTGTAGGCCTCAAACGGGCCGGTTTCGGAATGAGCCCTTACAAAACCCATCAATTCATCATCTTCTTCCCGTAGTACGGCTTTAAATTCCATGTCATCTATTGTTTCCAAGAGCAGTAAAACTAGTTAATGGACCTGATCAGCCCCCTTTTTCTCGAATTGCGAACGAGTAATCCGGTACAATACGTGCTCCCGTAAGGGATGACCCACGGGCAGTTTGGGATGCTCAAAATTCTTCCCCGGCTGCATACCCAGCCGTTGCATCAGTCGGTACGAGCGTACGTTCGCCGGAACGGTAAAGGAAACGATTTCCGGCAAATGCAGGCGTTCAAAACCATCCCGCATGGCTGCCTGAGCGGCTTCGAAGGCGTATCCTTTCCCCCAATAGTCCCGGGCCAATCGCCAGCCAATTTCAACGGCTGGCGTGAAAGGAGTCTGAAAAGGTACGGTTGCTAACCCGCAGAAGCCTAACAGCTTTCCGGTCTTCCGTTCTTCCACCGCCCATCGGCCCCAGCCGTGCGTTTCGAAATGATTTACGAATCTATCCATTAACCCATCACTCTCGGTACGGTTGAGGAGGGCTGGAAAATGGAGCATGACTTCCGGATCCGCGTTCATGGCCGCAAAAGCTTCCTGATCAGATTCCTGCCAGGGTCGTAGGCATAGGCGGGGCGTTTTTAAAGAAAATGCATTCATTGTTTCACCATTAATTAAATCATGACCCACTAGCATGAAATTAGTGTTGCACGTAGATTCCTTACTTTAAACTTTTTGGCTACTTAGTTGCCGGAGCATAAATTACCTTATCAAACGGGTGGATTAAATAGCGTTTTAAAAGTAAAAGCAAAGGGCGTAGGTCCGTGCTGATTCAGACAATCAAGCCGCTGCCGGGCCTGTTCGACCGTGGGCAAAGAACCCGACTTAATCCACCATAAAGCTAGCGTTACGGACTTAATTTTAGCAAACCATTCCCGCCGACGTTTCATGATCGTGGCGTGATCCGACCGGTACGTATACGCTTTCAGCGTTTCTATATCTTCCCAAACCGAAAGATTAATGAGAATCATCGGATCCTCGTATGCCTGAATAGACGTCGCATCTCCCGTATCGCTTTGCAACCGCCAGACAAAACCAGGACTGCCATCGGCTAAGGTGTTAAGAGGCTCCACACGGGATGTATAGTCGGCCAACTCGGCACTGTCGAAGGGAGCTAGTAAGCGAACGATGTTTACTTGAGCTAATTGATGCGAAATCATCTCTGTGCTACAAAGCGATTGAATAAAACGCCAAATTGTTTCAAAAAGCATCTCCTCTTCAAGTATTCTCGGAATGAACTGGTCAAAAACAGGAATGAATTGTAGGCAGGGTCGCCCTGAAATCGTAGAAATTACTTGTGCAACTGAACATAAAAAACCGCCCTTAGAAGCTAAAGACGGTTTAAATAATCACACCTAAACTACCGCTAGGTAGTTGCTCTTGATTCATTACTGTTTTTTGATCGGGATACTCTTAAAACGTGGGTAGGTATAGACTTTCTTCCGCTCATTTTTTAAAAATACGTTTCTATCACCTGATAAGAAAATAACGTATATGCTATGAGATATATAAATGATTGTATGGGATGACTAGCTAAACTAGACAAACGGACCTGGATTGAAAGTTGAACAGATTTGTTAAATATCGTTGAATTCCCAAGAGCGAACTGCGGGTAGAATAGTTGGAATGATAGCGGTCATTCATAAGGTGTAACAGATTAAGGTAGAACAAGTATTTGTAGGAGTAGGTGTTTTGTACTTGCAAAGGAATAGCTTTACTGTAGCTAGATCAATAGTACACATTGATAATTTTGTGTAGAATTACTTGTACAGCTAATGGATTAATACTTAAAAGAAAATCAGGCATTTGCATGAAATAAGTGGAGGCGTGACTTCTTTTATACCGCCAAAGGGTTTAAACCGAATTATTTTTTGAAAGCAAACGAAAAATGCGAAAAGTCCTTAAATTCCATGGCTTCGTAAACCTGCGTTGGTTTGTGTTTTTATCCCTTCAAAAGAAAGTAGTACGCATGCAGTCAATTCTGCCATAACCATTGGCCGGGCGGGCAGTGATAGAGCTTTTTAAAACCACGCCTGAAGGCCGAAATACTTCGCCCCGTCAGATAGGCAAACGGTGTGAGGGAGAGGTTAAACCAGAAGTTTTGCTCCGTAAAGGAGGCCCGTTTTATTTTATGCGGTTTCGTAAACTCAAAGAGCAGGCTTTTACGTTCGGGCTGAATTTTCAGTAACACCAGCAATGCTTCTTTGAGCTTTCGTTTCCCCAACGCTTCGTCGGCCGTATCAGCCAGAGATGAATACGCCTGCAGGGATGCGATCAGGTTATGATACAGGAGGATAATCCTGTAGCGTCAACAGCGGGGACGCATCTACTCGTCGACCCGACCATATCTATACGCACTGCTAAATTCCTGAAGCAGTTCCTGGCTAAAGGTCAAAAAATGGCTTTGTATGTTTCGTTGGTGCGGCAAAATTCGGTACCCGCGGGTGAGGCTCTCGTATTGTATCGTCCCATTTTATTTGTTATACAGCTCACTTTTCGTTTCTATAAAAAATCAGGCATCCCTTGATTGAAAGAGATGCCTGTAAGGATAATACGGCGAAGAATCTACGGAATATCTACCCTTGAAACCGTAAACGGCAATACGGGTGGCGTTGAACCCATACGACGGTTCAGTTGCCCATTTACCACCAGGAAGTACGGTCCGGCTTTGGCCATGGTGGTATTAAAGAGCAGGTTTTGGCCAAAGCCCGCTCCTACCGTTCCTTGCACGTAATCGTTACTGAGGGTGACTGGAAAGAGCTGATTAACGGCGTTTCGTGATACATATAAGGTATGATGCTCCAGCCATAAACCATCGCCCGCCATGACCGGTGTGTTGAGCTGAATTTCCGAAATGGCCTTGGTAGCCGTGTCAATCCGGTACAGTTTACCCGAGGTAGAAACCACCAGAATGAGGTATTTCTGATCATCGGTTAATTCGATTCCGTTGGCATTGACACCCGTCGCAGCAAAAGGAATTTGATCCTGAGTGAACGTCAGCCATTTTTCCACGTCACCCGGCTGATTGGTCGAGACGTCGATGCGATAAAGGTGTTGGTTTTGAGAATCCGTGAAGTAGGCGTAGCGATCGCCAAGAATCACATCGTTGACAAAACCCGTAGCCGCAAAGGAAGCAAGATCCCAGTTTTTCAAGAGGCTGCCGTCGGGATTAAGCACCTGGATTTTGTTCTGCGTACCGCCACAGACCCATAAACGCCCTTTTGCATCCAGTTTCAGTCCATTACAGGTCGGACGGTTGGCCACAGCTCCGCTGGAGAAGAGGCTGGTTGCTCCCGTTTGTACATTTACTTTTAGAATGTCGCCAGTGCCGATGCTTCCTACGTAAAAGAAGCCGGTAGTGGAGTCATAGGCAATACCTTCGGGGAAGAAGTTGTCTCCCGGAATGGGATACCGTTCCAGGCTGACCCGGATGGCCCCCTCGATGTGGTCTTTGACGCAGGCGGCTACGAGCACGACAAAGAAAATTCCTAACAGAGCAGAGTAACGATTCATACGCAGGAATTGAGTGGTTGTTTAGGATACCAGGAACTAAAAGAATCATGCTCAGGATTTTAAACCTAAATTACCCTTAGCTGAGCCCCCGGCGTTCGCCTCAGAAGCCACTACACCCTACGTAACGGATGGTAAAGAAGCCAGCTTTCTTCAAAAGAGCCCCGATCTACGATCAGGAATTACACAACTCGTTTGATTTTTCACGGCTACAGGCCAAAACATTTTATGGGTGAGGTTGTTATTTTACTTGAACTCCACACACGAGTAGCTTCTAATCATTCAGCCCTTCCGATTACTTCAACCAGGCTATTTTAGTGAGATAGAGTCTTTATACTCAGCACAATAAGTATTTTTCCAAGCCTTGTCAAACTAATACTACAGTTAATAACAAGTACTACTATTGTACAGCTTTTTTCACTACTATACTTTTGTAGTATCATTAAAGGCAACTATAAAGCAACGACACTTCTTAACTCCTTGCTTATACCTGCACAGCTTTAAAGATAGGCTCTCAATTTAGTATTGATAATTGAAAAGGTGTTCTGCATAAGACTTTGTCTTAACACAGAATCTTAAGGTTACTTGTTTGGCGGCAAGTAACCTTTTTTTATCCAGTACTAACCCGTAGTACGCTTCCATCCGCGTCTGTAGCAAACTTTACTTTTAAACCGAATTATTATTTTGTCTCCGTAGGAATTAAAATCAATACTTGTCGCTTCTACCCATCATTCTATTTTCTGCTAGTAGATACAGAACTTTATACGTCATCAGCTTAGTTTAATTAATCCTTTTTACTTAGCTATAAAAAAATAAGATTACCCCAACTGGATAATCTTATTTCGGTTGAATCTATACTTTTAAAAGGAATTTAATACCCTTTATTTTGGTACATCCCTTCCGGATTGAGTTTGTTTTCATCGAAAGGAATGGGATAGTATTGATCCTTGGTACCAAAGTTGGAAAGACGGGCCGTACCGAAATTCGCCTGAGACTTACTTCGCATATAGGTCACCAGTTCGTCGATGGTAAAAAAGCGTAGCAGATCAAACCAGCGTTGGTGTTCAAAGGCCAGCTCTACCCGGCGTTCGTGCAAAAGAGCCAGTTTCAGCGTTGGAAATTTGGTTCGGTAGTTTTCCTGCTCTTTCATCGCGGCGTACTTCGGACGATTGGCCCGTTCGCGTACCATATCCAGATACGTAATGGCCGTCGCTTCATCCCCGAGATACACATGCACTTCGGAAAGCATCAGGATCACATCGGCGTAGCGGAGCAAAATCCAGTCATTGCCCCCGTAACCGTTTACGCCCGCCCCGGCACTCACATCCCGGAATTTGGTAATGAAGTAATCTTTAACGGCCGCATCATTGGCGAACTTGATCGAAAAATCCTTCCGCAGATCGCCTTCTTCGTATTCCAGCACCAGATCGCGGGTTACGTTACCGCCGATGCCCGTACCGGGTTTCAGCGAATTGATCGTCTCGCCCTTGGCTTGCGTATTGGCCGCAATACTGGAAGAGAAATTGATGTCGCCCTGCCGGTTCACAATCTGGAAGATGATTTCCGGATTGGTGGATTTCTTGGTCACATCAAATACATCGGCGTAGGGAATGTCTTTCAACTCCTTGAAGGTCCGACGATTGTAGGCTTCCATCAGATTGGTCTTGGCCAGATTCAGGTTAGCCGTTCGATTAGTCGCGTCGAGCGTGGTCGCCATGGTCAGGTACACTTTTCCCAGCAAAGCAAAGGCGGCTACTTTCGAAACGTGCCCTTTCCCCGACAGCGGCTGATGATCGGGCAGCGTACTAGCGGTGGCTTCCTTCACATCGGCCACAATCTGTTCGTAAACCTTTTCTTTTTTCTCACGGAAGGTGTTGGCCGCTACTTCCTCCGTCAGCAGTAATTGCCGCGTTACCAGGGGTACATCGCCCCACTTCCGTACGAGCTGAAAATAGAGGAAGCCCCGAATGAACTTCACTTCAGCCTGGTAGTTCGCCTTCGTTTCCGGATTGGCGTAGCTAACCTTGTCCAGGTTGTCGAGCACCTGATTACAGCGGGTAATGGCCTGGTATAGGTTCAGCCAATGCCGTTTCAGGTAGGTATTACTCGGCAAAATCGAGAAGTCATTGAACTGAAAGGGTTCTCCGGCGTTCGACTGGTTGTCGTTTCGGCCCGTATCATCGGAGCGTTCGTCGGTATACAGGCCGCTGTTTTCGCCAACGGTCTCGGAACTTCGTAGATACTGGTACACGCCGTTTACCGCGAGTTTCACATCATTTTCCGTCTGAAAAAATACGGCGGAAGGAATGGCATTCGGATCACTTTCTTCGAGAAAACTCTTCGAGCACGAACCCAGCCCCAGCAGGAGCGATAAGCTCAGAATAGAAAAATATGTTTTGTTCATCGTTGTATGTCTTGGAAATGGGAGGGAGTCTGGTTGGAGCAGTTTGAGGTTGGCATGGGTTTGATCAGGTTTGAGTTTGTTTCAGGTTTGAAGTTTCAGTAAGTGTAAAGTTTGAGCTGGTATAGGGTTTGACTGGATATACGGGTCAAGACGTTACCGGTTAAAAGCTGAAACTCCCGTTCTGATCCTTGACCACAACCCTACGCCGACCTCTTCTTAAACCCGTTCAAACCTGTATTAAACCTCCTCAAACTTCTATCAAACACCCTCAAACTCTTTTTCAAACCTCCTCAAACCAGTTTTAAAAACTCAGTTTCACGCCTACGTTGTACCCCCGAACCAGCGGGTATTTTCCGTAATCCACACCGGGGGTAAGGTTTGCTCCGTTGTTATAATCTACTTCGGGATTGTAGCCTTTGTATTTCGTGAGGGTAAAGGCGTTGTCCACCGATACGTACAGACGGGCGTTGCTTAAGCCTTTGTCACTGAGCCACTTTGAGGGTAAACTGTACCCTAGCATCAGATTGGTACAACGCAGGTACGAGCCATCCTGCAAATAGAAGGTCGAGAGCCGCGTACTGTTGCTTTGTGTACCGCCCCGGGAAGCCCGGAAAATTTTGCCGTTGCCCGGCTCGGCCTCCGAGCGATACCGTTCCTTCACGATGGAGTACTGGTTGCCGGAACCCTCCATGTTGAAGAGGTAATAGTCCTGGCCATCGAGTACTTCATTTCCGTAAGAACCGTTAAAGGAAGACGAGAAATCAAAGTTTTTGTAGCTGGCCGTCAGGGCAAAGCCGTAGATAAACTTCGGATACGGCGAACCAATCACCCGCTTGTCGGCATCATTCACTACGCCATCACCGTTGACGTCTTCAAAGTACAAATCGCCCGGTTGCAGGGGGTTACTGGAAGCGGTAGAACGGGCCGGGCCTTTCAGTTGATACCCGGCCGGGAACGACTGCGTCGCGGAATTGTAGTTGGCATTGTCGATGGCCAGATTTTCCATGTCCGATTCGCGGACCATACCTTTCACCTTAAAGCCATAGAACATCCCAATGGGTTGACCCTCCTGCGTAATGTGCGTCAGGTACGACCGCTCGGCACCATTGGTAATGATGGTACTGGCTCCACCCATGTTCAGTACCTTGTTGCGGTTTAACGAAAAGTTTCCACTCAGGTTCAGTTTGAAATCAGGGGTTGAGATCACCCGGCCATCGAGTTGCAGATCCAGGCCTTTGTTTTCCACGCGGGAATCACGAAGGTTGGTCAGAATGGTTGAAGCTCCGGAAATTGCCGAAATGGGTTGATTGAACAGCAGATTAAACGAGCGACTGATGTAGTAGTTGGCAATGACGAAAAGTCGGTTGTTGAACAGTCCCGCATCAACACCAAAGTTGAATTGCGAAGTCGATTCCCAGCCCAGTCGCTGATCCCGGATCCCGTTCGTCCACATCGCCGTTTCGATGGCATTACTCCCGAATACAGCCCCACCTGGACTCGCCATCACCTGCTGGTAGTTGTAATTCCCAATGTTGTTATTGCCACTCAGACCCCAGCTGGCCCGTAGTTTGAGCGAAGAATTTTGTCCCAGAAAATCATTGTAGAAATTCTCTTTGGAAAGATTCCAGCCCGCCGATACGGAGGGGAAGGTACCCCATTTATTGAGTGGACCAAAGCGTGAAGAACCATCCCGGCGGAAGGAAGCCGTCAGGTAGTACTTCTCATCGAAGTTATAACCCACCCGAGCCAGGTACGAAAGCAAGGTCCAGGTGTATTTTTGCGTACCCAAATCACCGCCGACGTTCAGAAGGAAGTTGGTGGGATCGGCTCCCTTTCCGGTAATTTCCTTGATGCGGTCGTTTTGAAAACCCCGGGCCGAAACGCTGATGACATCCCCTTCAAACTTCTGAGCCGTATACCCCGCCAACGCGTCGAGGCTGTGTTTACCAAACTGACGGTTGTAATGCAGCGTGTATTCAGCGAGTCGGTCCACCTGAGCGATGGTACGGGCCGTAGCCGTGGCGGCGGCAATGGCCTGGGCTGAACCTGGAGCATTGTTGCCACTACTCAGACTCGTGGGGAGGTAGTACTCGTACTTTTCGTTGTAAGACTGCATCCCCAGATTGATCCGGGCCGATAAGCCCGGCAGCAGATCATACGTGGCATTTCCGTTGTAGGTACTCCGCGAGCCCCGGCGACGAATAATCGTTTCCATCGCTACCGCCACGGGGTTTTCAACTGTTTGGTAAGCGTAGAGGGGTCCCTGGGAAGAGGATTCAAATTTGGACAGCGTACCATCGTCGTTGTACGCCCGGAAGTACGGAGCATAGATTAAAGCACCCAGAATCGGCCCTTTATCAAAACGGCCTTCTTCCACTTCGCGGTTGGTATTGGAAGTCAGGGCCAGGTTTGCTCCAATCTTCAGGCGTTTGTTGACCTGAGCATCCAGGTTGGCCCGCAGGTTCATGCGTTCCTGTCTGGTACTCACAATGATCCCTTCCTGATTCAGATACCCGCCACTCAGGGCATAGCGAACATCCTTGGTACCACCCGAAAAGCTCAGGTTATGCCGCTGTACGGAGGCCGTCCGGTAGAGTTCATCCTGCCAATCCGTATCGTACTTCGGTTTGATCATTTTCTGGTTAGCGAAGTCATAGATCTCCGCCGGAATACTCACGCTACTGGCGTTTCCCACCCGGGCAATCCGCGTCGCGTTGTTATCGGAAAACATGGCGTCGTTCCAGGTTTGCCCCGAATTGCGAACCAGATCACGGTACGAGTTATTGTGGCCATCGATGTGAAGCTGAGCAAACTCCTCGGCGTTCAGCAGATCCACTTTTTTGCTGAGTTGGTTCAATCCAAACTGGTAATCGTAATCCAGTCGGCCCTTGCCTTCCTTGCCTCGTTTGGTGGTAATCAGTACAACGCCACCGGCTGCCCGTGAACCATAAATGGCCGCCGAAGCCGCATCTTTCAGGATGTCAATCGATTCAATATCATTAGGATTGATGAAGACATCGGGTCCAGCCGGGTAGCCATCAATGACGTACAGCGGATCCGCACTGGCATTGATGGAGCCGACGCCCCGTACCCGAATTTTGGTACTGACGTAGGGAGCCCCACTCACCTGCGAAATCTGGACGCCGGCTACTTTCCCAACCAGGGCTTGTCCAACCGTGGGCGTAGAAAGGTTCAGTTCCTTCGCTTTTACACTGGAAATGGCCCCAGTTACGTCGCTCTTACGAACGGTCTGATAACCTACGGCCACTACCTCGTTGAGCTGACTGGCGGATTCCTGTAACTGTACATCAAGAACCTGCCGATTGCCCACTACTACTTCCTGAGAGACGTAGCCGATGAAGGAGAACACCAGCGTACTGCCCTCTTCCACTTCGAGGGTATACTTCCCCGTAGCGTCGGTAACCGTACCCCGGGTGGTGCCTTTGCTGGTCACGGTTACGCCCGAGAGGGCTTCTCCTTTTTCATCACGAACAATACCCGTGATTTTGACCAAGGCTCGTGAGGAGCTAGGCCGGGGCTCCAATGTTCGGGAGAAAGCATCGCTGGTAGTTGCCAGAACCACCAACAGGCAAAGCGGACTCAGGAGCGTCGCCGCTTTACGCAAGGGAAAAGATACACGTTTCTGCATGTATAGTGTAGTAGTTGAATGTGCTGAAAACAGGCCATAGCCAGCGGTTCTGATTCAAGAGAATCAGAGGACTTTAGCTAGCTCAAAGGGTTGGTTAGTAAGAAAAAATGGCGGATACTAGTAGTCGAACGTTACCCAGTGAACGTTCTCTTGTTTGGATGAAGTCACCAGAATTCCCTCTCCGTTACGGGTTAAGGTAAACCCTTCCAGTTCATCGGATTTATCAAAGTCTATTACTTTCAACACGTGTTCTTTTCCCTGGGCAAGGGATTGATTCAAATCCAGAAAAGTCAGTCGCCAGCGTCGGCCCTCGATCTGATTTTGAATCAGTACCAGAATATTTTTATCCGGGATGAAATGGAGATTTTGTACCCAGGGCGAACAGATAAACTTTTTGTAAAGAACGCCCGGATCGGAAGTTTTTATGGCCTTTGTCAACGCCTGCGGATCATACAACCGGACTTCGTTGGCCTTATTCCCGTAATCAGCCGTGGCTACGTACCAGCGGCCCTCATACTGTACGTACTCCGGACGAGTCCCCTGAATGCAGGCATCATCTTCAATGGTACGGATGAGATTTCCCTGGAGGGTTCCGCTCTGGAGTAAGCCGGCCCAGTTTACCTGATAGATAACGGCTTTCCACTGCGTTCCTTCGGGATTAAGTCGAATGCTGTTTCCGATGAATACCGGTTTTCCGGGCTGATAGGCGATGCCCGTTGGGTGATTGATCAGGTCTTTAGAATCAATGCTTAGCTGTACTTCTTTTTGCGTATACTGAAGTTCGTGGTCTTTCAATATATACTCCCGAATGATTCCTACTTCCCGATCGCCGTAGAGGTACACGTTTCCATCGATATAACTTACCCCCTGCCCTGCTCCCAGCGAATCAATGGTCATTGATTTTTGGACCTGCACCGACTGACCGTAGGCCGCGAATGCTCCCTGTATCATCAAAACCAAACTCAATACCTTCTTCATTCCTGCAAAATAAAGGTCGCTAGATTACCCTAAAACCACGCGAATGTTATCTAATTATGAAGCTAAGAGCTGATTAAAACCGATATTGAATTATCCGTACGATCTTTTGTTTTTTTATTTCTATACGTACTAAAGATGATGGCATTTATACAAAACAGGGCAGGCTCCGGGCGATTGATTTCCCGGAGCCTGCCCCCCATTTAAACTAGAACGTACCTTAAATCAGTTGTAAGTGCGGACGGATCTGGATGGAAACCACGTCGCAGCGAAGCGGTTGGGTCAGGATATAATGCACGGAAACCGCAATGTCTTCTGCTCTCAACATTTCTCCCGTTTTCTGTTTTTCGCGTTCTTCTTCGGGCGTAGTCGGCTGCATGTCCGAGCCTACCGCTCCGGGTTCAACCAGACTTACTTTGATGCCGAGTTTATTGACTTCTTTTCGTAAACTTTCGGCAAACCCTTGGATGGCTGATTTGGTAGCCACGTACACCGAACTGCCTTCCTCCCGTACATCCGCACTCATCGAGCCAATCAATACGATGTGGCCTTTTTGCTGAGGCTTCATGCGGTTCAGAGCTTCTTTGGTCGTTGCCAGATAGCCCATTAAATTGGTTTCGATGACGTATCGCCACTCTTCATCGGGCATTTCATCAATAGAACCCGCTGCCAGAGCCGCCGAGTTAATCAGAATATCAAGTCCGCCCAGCTGCTGATCTACCTGCTCAAACACCTTTTTGATGTCATCCGGCTTCGCTGCGTCGGCGATGATGCCTTCGGCTTTTCCGCCGGCTTCCCGAATGGCCGTTAGGGTTTCGTCCAATTGTTCCTGATGGCGTCCAAAGGTGAAAAGCGTAGCTCCGTAGGAGCCGAGTAAAATTCCAATCGCCCGACCGATACCCGTTGTACCGCCCGTTAGCAGAATACGTTTTCCTTCCAGGCTTTCTACCCGGGTGTGTGCTTGCGTAGCTTGTTGCATTGTTGAAAATTATCTAACGTGAGTAAATAGAATTTGACCTTACGAACGTGACCACTCCAGCCGTATTTGCTGGTCGCCCTGTACTATAAATTCCTGATACTGGCGGGTTTCGTCCTGTGGCTGCATGGGTTCCTCCGTTACCGAATCAAAAAGCTGGATAAGTGGAAACGACCTACCCAGAGCGATTACCCGAAACCGACACGTAAACCCGGTTACCCCGCCCAGCCGGAATAATGCGTATCCCTGGTGTGGACTTACAACGTCGTATTCCGCGTGGTAGATGGGATATTCGCAAAACACCATCACCGGCATCGGGTCGAAACGTTTATACGCATACGTAGTCAGGATGTACGGCAAAGCTCCTCCGTATACTTCCTGGCCTACCGAACCCGCCTTTTGTAGTCCGGTGGGAATGTCCTCCAGCGGAATGGGCAATTTCGGAGCAATGTGCCCCTCCCGCGGTTTTTCACTGATCATGTCGGGAGGTAATTCCGTTGGGAAATAATACTTTCCACGATGCAACAGATACTTGAAGTACTCACTAAAAATCTGCCGGATGGGAGCCGGGACATCGCTGCCCAATTCCTTCAGGTAATTGAGTACGGTAGCAAAAATTTCGGCTTCTTCGTAAGCGGCCAGGTATTCGGCATCCCGCAAGGGAGCCACGCCCAAAAGGTACTTCGGTATTTACCCAGGCCAATGCTACATTCCCAAACCCACATGCGGGCAATGAGGTTAGCAATGCTGAGTTTACTTAACTTATAGTACAAGTGATTACCGGTTAGTTTCCACAACTTCACCAGGGTCAAAGCACTCATCATGGTAATATTGGACTGGTACAGCAAATCAAATCCCTTGCCGATCAGCCTTTCCGCTGAATGAATTGCTTCGTCGAGGTACACCGTATCGCGGGTCATTTCATAAGCCTGAAGCATGATGTGGCAGTAGAGTCCGGGCGTATCCAGCTCACCTCCCCTACCTTCACTGGTTTCTGCTTTGAGTACTTTCAGGCTCTCGGCGTGGTAAAATACGGGCCACTCGTACTTGAAATGATGAGCCGCATTCCTAACGTACTGGAGCGATTTCAGGAACAGGTCTTTCGCCTGCATATCGCCATGCTCGGCCAGCCGTGCCAGATTCATGAGGATATGAACGAGGTACCAGGAATCGATTTTATCCGGGTCTTCCTCTTCACTCAATTCCTCCTTTTTAAAGGTTTCGCCGGGCAACCAGCGAACAATCGTTTCCTTTTGTTCATCGTAAAAAGAAGGAATGCTTTGTCGCAGCCTTTCTACTAATTCCACCGGCTCGCCCAGCCACTGCTGGTACTCCCAAAGCGGTACCAGAATCGCCAGTTGCACCATACTTTCGGGAGGCTTTTCCGTGGAACCTACGTAGGCATTAACGTAGAATTTATTATGGATCTGACGGCCGCATTCACCATCTTTGGTTAACGCTTCAACGGTTCGCTGGGAGGCCTTGGGCCAGTCGTAATACGCCGTTTCGGGTTTCTGTACGTGAGGATAGATGAGTCCAATCGCCTCTAAAAACTGTTCCGCTCCCTCAAATTCATCCGTAGGAATGACTTCATTCAAATATAGAAACGCATCGCTTAACGTAACTTCCTTCTCCGCGGGTAAAGGCTGTTCGGCCGCTGGTAAGCTAAAACCCAGCTCCGGCCATTGGGCCGATACACAGCCATTGGGTTCAGTTTGCGTTACATCTCCATATTCGTTTAAAGAAGTCAGGTTCTGAAAGTAAAAAAAACTACCTTCCAGCGGTTCCGTGACCGAAGCATACACCAGACCCGCCGTAGGTCCGCTTTGTTTGATGTACATCTTACCCGCAGTTTCCATGGGATCATTGTCGGCGTTGAGGAAATAAATATCCCGGGGAAAGCCCTGTACGGTGAACGCTTGCCAGGGTGTCAGTCGGGTGGTATACCGTAACAAGCCGGACTCGTAGATTTCCAGGTTAATACGGAAAAGTCCCAGAGACCCTTCTACTTCCCATTCAGCCGATTGTTTGTTCTTCCTGAGGTTGCGTACGTTGCCCGTCAGGTGCTGATCATAACAGGTACGAATGGCCAGTTTTCCTTTATTGGGAAAATCATAGAATAACCAGAACGAGTGGTCATCCAGGGCCGTCTGTAGCTCTCCCTGGGCCCAACGAAAAGTCGTGGCTTCTATGCTCGCTTGCTTCAGTTGTTCTTTCACCCCTAACGCCCACTGTGAAACCTGTTCGGTACGAACGAAGGGCTGCCCAAAAGCATTTTTGTCAGTAGTCAGCATAGCTTGTATACTTGCTTATGTAATTACAAAAAGTGGGGATCGATGCAAACGTTAAAAAAACATTCCCTGAAAAAGCGTGACTTCTTCAGGGAATGGATAACCATTTGATGCTGAATGTGACGGCGAAAAAATATAGTCGCTCAAGAGTACCTTACTATCGTATACGTTAAAATGGCAATGAGCTGTTTTGGGCTAAACTATCCACAATCTACAGGTACTTATACCCTGAATCAGGTGGGTAGGAACGAAGGTGTGTTCGTAGCTTTAAAAACTGAACTGGGGGTCCACGAGAAAATCTTCCACCGCCTGCTTTCGAAACATCAGCAATACTTCGGTACCCACCTTTTCTTTAGAAACCACGACGAGCCGAATTTTCAATAACTGGCTTAAATCCTTGATGATGATTAACCCCAAGCCCAGTTGTGAGGGCAGTGCCTTACCCGCCTCTTCCAGACTACGGGATTGCGGTTGGTTGAACCATTTCACTAACTCCAGAGGCATTCCCGGACCCGTATCCCGAATGGACAAATGAATTTCTGATTCCATCTCCAAGGCTTTTAGGGTGACGTGGCCATTTTTTGTGCTGCGGATGGCATTGTCCAGCAAATTATGAATAATGATGGCCAATAATTCCGGATTGCTCGTGACGCTCACCTTATTTTTTACCTGGTTTACGACGACTGTACCATTCCTTCGGGCACTGTCCTGAAAAAATGAAATTTTATTGGTCAGAAGATCACGAAGATTAACCGCCTGCAACGATACACTCCCTGACTGCTTCATCTGGGGTTTTACGTATTCCAGCAAATTGTTGATCAACTGCTGAATTCGATACGTCGAATCATAAATTCCCTTGGTCATTTCCAGCATGGTTGCCGAAGTACCTTCTTTCTGGAAATGCTGGTATACTAACTGATTTAAATCGACAACGTATCTTAACGGTGCTTTTACATCATGACTGATGGCCGCAATGATATGGTCCTGAATGAATTTTCGCCAGAGCAGCTCCTGTTGGGAGTTCTGTACGAGGGCGAGCATTTGCTTAATTTCGCTGGTTCGTTCGGAAATCACCGCCTCCAGGTTACGATTTTTCCTTTTTAGATACGAGGATCGAAATTCAATGATTCCATAAATGAATAGGATTGAGGCTATTCCCAGACCTATCCAAAATCCTATTTGCAGATACCAGGGCTTCTGGATGATAACGGTAAGGTGGCAAACGGAATAATTATCTCTACCAAAACCATTGATGAGTTTAACGGAGAGCTTGTAAGTACCCGGACTTAAATGGTTAATCTGAAAGGTTTTATCCCCCCCGTGCAACGTATTCCAGGTTTGGGGTTGTTCATGGTTATCGGTAAATGCATAAGCAAGGCGAAGGTTATTGGCATTGCCGAAGTACGGCGTAGTCACGTGAACCGTCAAGGGCGTATGATTTGGGGGAAGAGTTATCGTGTCCGAAGCCAGGAATTGCGTTGTACCATCCCTACTGATGCGATCGATAAGTATTTGACGTTTTGGCAATTCGGGTTGGATCTTCTCCGGTTCAAACCAAACCAGGCCATTCAAAGTAGGTAAAGAAAAGAAACGATCCTGAACCCTTAGGCCGCAGGGTTCACACCCTCCGTTAAATTCGTTGATACGAAATCCGTGTTCTTTGGTATAATGATGATAATAGATTTCTCCATTAGTCTGTCCTTGGGCAAAATCGAGTAAGTCCTGTTTAGCAGCCTGAAACAAGCCTTTATTAGTCGTAATCCAAAGATATCCCTTGTAGTCCTCCATGATACAATGGGCCTGGGCCAAATGTTGCCGGGGACCTAATGGAAGATTCGTGACTTTTCTTTCCTGGATTAAATAGATTCCATTCTCAGCCGTGCTTACCCACACTTCTCTGGCTTTGGAGCAGTGTAAACTTCGAACGTAGATGTCTTTGAATGCAGGTACCCAGTTGACCTTCCGGGAAGGAAGGTCAACGTTGAAAAGGCCCGCGTACGTACCTACCCATAGTTTATCCGTTTTTTCATGAAGAAAATAGGACACGCGAACATTCGGCATGTTGAGGTAAAGCTGGGGTACCTCCTGCTGTTGCTCCAGTTGAAAGACTCCATGCCCATCGACCCCAATCCAGAGTGGACCCGTTTTGCCCTGATATATACAGGAAATGTGGCCGGGAAGTTGCCACTGCTTCAGGAGACGATCTCCGGTTGCGTTAAATTTATAAAGTTTATTTTCATAGGTAGTCCAGATGTTCTGATGGTGATCCTGGGCCATCATATACCGATCGGATTGGCTTTGAGCCAGAGCGGTTAACTGCCGGATTACGGTACTTCGGCCATTGGTTCGCATGGCCACCCCCTTGCTGGTTACTACGCTGGAATCCTGGAATAAAGACTGAGCATAGAACACATTCCTTTGACCGCCTTCTTTCACATGCAGAGTTTGAAAATCCATTCGGGTGCATACATAAAGCCCCTGACTTAAACTTCCCAGAAAAACCCGTTTATGAGCTGAATCGTAGTATAAACTGGAAATGTTGATTAACGAGAAGTCAAAGTCTTTCAGAATCAGCTGGGTCTTTAATGCATTGGTCGTTTTACTCAGTTCGTACAAACAACCATTGAGGTATAAAAAGGCCTGATCCGCTGCGTTGTTCCAATACAGTTGAATAGCCTGCTTTTGCGTTCGGTAAGCTGAATTGTGGAGAATATCTCCAGTTAACGGAAAGATCCGGGGTTGTTCTTCACTGACCAGCAACGTTTTCCCCTCAGGTTGAAATTCGAACAAACTGGTCCCCAGCCTGAATACGTGTTTGAAGTCCTTGAATTGTTTTTTTAGACTATACGCTTTTTTCCAGTGTACATACGCATCCAGAGAGGTATGCGTACATAGAAAAAAGTTGCCATTTTTCATGGGAATTAGATACTTGCGAACAGTATCTAACATGAAATAATTATCGGGTAAACCGGTAGAAATGCTTAAAGGGAAAGAGGCTAACTGGGGCTTAAGATGCGGACGATAATACGTCTGTTTCGCATACGTCTTACCGTTCTCAATTTTTATGAACTCACTTTTTGCATTGATGGCAAACAAACTTTTCCCATCGGATGCCAGGTCCGGATATAATGACTTAAAACGCTGACTACGGGTATGAAAAGAGGTATAAAACTGTTGACCGTCAAACCGTACCACGCCCGCTTCCGTTGTCATCCAGAGAAATCCTTCTGCATCACGGGCAATACTCTTTACACTGTTTTGGGGTAAGCCATTATCATCCGTATAATGATCGATGTGAAACGTTTGTGCACACCCCGGTATACGCACCAGTACGCCCCAGCCAATCAGCCAAACAATGAATATTCGAAATAACATGATACCAGAAAAAAAGCTGGAGCAACTACGCTGTTTAATAGTAGCGTAGCTGCCCAAGCTTTGTAGAAAAAAGGACTATACAGCGACCGGAGGCGTCCCCTGAAGCACTCGCATGGTTTCAATCAAAGAGACGATACTGTTCACTCCTAATTTATTGAAAACCCGGTTTTTAACCGTACTGATCGTAGAAATATGCAGGTTGAGCTGACGCCCGATATCAGCCGGACCATAGCCCTTAACCAGATAGTGTAAAACTTCTTTTTCCCGGTCCGAAAGGTTTTCTAAAGGATTATCGTGCATTTCCTCAGCCTGATGTAACAGCTTATCAATACTAACCTGCCGCATCTGAGGACTTAAGTACTTCTCATTATTGAAAACTGTTTTTACTGCCAGTAGCACCTCTTCCTGGGCAGAATGTTTAGAGATATAACCTTTAGCACCAGCTTTCAGGCAAGGTAAAGCGTAGACCTTTTCGTCATAGGCAGAAAAAACGAGGATACGAGATTGTTGTTGTTTATAGAGAAAGGTTTCCAGCATTTTAATTGAGTTACCCCCCGGAACATTCAGATCCAGTATTAGCATATAGATGGGCACTGTGCTATAGTAATGCAGTGCCTGTTCATAGTCATTGCACAGGTAAACGTTTAGTTAGGAAAGTTAGATTCTAACAAATACTTAATCCCTAAGCCTACAACGGGGTGGTCTTCACAAATGAGGACATTTTTCATAAAGGAATTGGACACGAAAAGTTAGGTGGTGATAAATATATCAAGATAGATACGTCTCCATTCTTGAAGACCAGGGTGTGGGGTAGTTTCGTATAATGCCTGCCGGACTGTGCAGATCTTGGCGTATATAGCTTTTTCATAAACAGTTTACCTTAATTTTTTAGGGTAAGTACTATTTAGAGAGCATAATCAGATCAATGCAATGTATGTAAATGATATCTTCCTCAATTCCGTAGGAAAATACCATTATAAGCGAGAATATATCGCCTTTTTATCAAATGACAACAAATTTGATAAAGAAAAAGTCTTTGGATGGTACGGAGGAGAAAACGGCTCAAGAGGCGTACTGGCGGCATGATAATTGATCGTTAACCTTGTTGAAAATTTGCTTGAGACTAGTGGCAGATAGACCTCTGATGAGCAATTCTACGTAACGAAGTTAACTAAGCAATTGTTAATAGTACTCTATAAATTATCAAAGTGGGCAAAATAGTGACTGAAAAGGACACTTAAAAAGGATTCTTCTATGAGTACTCCTAATCTTTAAGCCATTGTAAAAATTCGGATGCTCTCGCTTTACTAACGATGATGGGCTGAGGGCTGGATACCGTCAGGATAACTGTTAATTTCCGGGTAAAGCTACGTTCCACATGTTGTACTTTTTGTCGCGGAATGATATACTGCCGATTAGCACGAAAAAAATCACGCTCCGACAACAGGTCAAGAAGCTCATCTAGTGTCTCACGAATTTCATACTGCTGACAATCTGTATGAATGTGAGCGACATGATTTCTTGTGTATATAAAATTGATTGCAGAAGGCTCGATGGGAATCAGCCGATCACGGAAATGTACAAATATAGTCTTCGAGCGGCTCATGTCCTCAAGAAAGGACTGTTGAGAAAAGACACTTTTCAGTGTCTCCACCTTTTCCAGACTCTTCCCTAGCTTTTCTTCTTCTATGGGCTTTAACAGATAATCGATGCCATTGGTCTCAAAGGCCTCCAAAGCAAACTCATCGTAAGCGGTACAAAAGATAATAGGTGCTTTTATCAATAATTCTTTGAGTAGATGAAAAACCTTACCATCAGACAGGATAATATCAGCAAAAATGAGATCCGGAAGCTCATGCGTGGCAAACCACACGCGAGCTTCTTCAATAGACTCCAGAATAGCACAAACGTGAATATCACTCCGTAGATTCTCCAGGGATTGTTTCAGTTCATTCGCTGCTTTCCGTTCATCTTCTAAAATCAATACATTCATGGTGCTCAATCAGGACTAGTAAGATAACTAAAGTTGCCATTATTGCTTAATTATGTATCAGCGAATAGATGGTAACCGTAATTTTCTATACATTTTGATTCAATTATTCGAAAACAGACCCTCGAATTCTGATAAAACCCAATTCAGAAATTTTTGATCAGATGATCGCATAATAGAAAGCGAAGTACTACTATATGTAAATTTTGATATTTTTCAAACTGACAAAACTACGATTTACTGAGCAATTATCGTACAAACTTATAGGTATGTACGAAATAGCTTTACTATAATAATAAACATTCAATGACACGAATGCAAAGTATTTTACGTGACACATAGTAGTAATTATTGTGTTTAATATCATATAGCAATTATTAAATATGATTAAATGAGTTTTAATAATTAATTACAAAACATAATTGTAGTATTAATACTACAAAATAAATCAATAATTACTACAACACAATTATACATTACACTATTGGATGGATTCCAGGCATATTTTTGATCAGGGCTACAGGCATCGTGCTAGTCACTATATCGTACATTTCTTACGCATTGAGCCTTATTCAGGTATCTTGATCATTCGTTTAACCATTTACTTTAGAGAAATACTATTCTTGATTACAGTTATTAAGTGAATAGAAAAAAGAGTTGCCTGTAAAACAACAGGCAACTCTTCAAAATGATCAATGAAAACATTATCTTATTTGAAAACTTTTATCAAAAAACATGATTAATACCCAGTCCAATTAAATAATATTTATGTATTAAGTTGTTTAATTACTTAACTAATGATTAAATCATCTATTTTATTATGAATTAGATGATTTAATAAAGTAGCCACTGAAGCTTTTAAATAAATATTATTTACTAATACAATTATGAATAGTACCCCTGACTTATACTCGAATGAGGCTTAAATATTCTTTGATCTTATTTTACTTTGAACTCATTCATGTTTTGTACTATAGTTTTAAGCGTTTAAAATAAGTATAGATTAGCGTATGAATCCAATGCTACACAAATAATAAAGGGCAACAGGCAAACAGTGCTTTATTAACTGAACTACAAGGCAGGGCTCGAACCTGCGACCTTCCGGCCTGTCGGCTCGGATGTTCTAACCGAAGGATCACTGTTTTACGGCACCTTTAAGGGTATAGAAGGGTAATAAGCTCGGGGCAAAAATCTGCTCTACCTACTGAGCTACCTGGCTGGCCAGAGCGATCGAACCGGCGACACGAAGCAACGCCGCGATACGACACCTTCTTTTTCTTTTAACGGGTGGGTTGTAATGATTCAGGAGTAACCAGCGATTCGGGTGGGTGACCTTTCGGAGGATTCGAACCTACCTACTGACTTGGTCAATAGGTTCACCCTCAGTAGATTCTATACGAAGTAACCCGTTTCTACGATATCCTTAGAACTAACGTTTGCTACCATTCAGTAAGACATCAAGCTTGGCAAAGCTTTATTTCAATACTAGGCGGTATCCCCTCAGGCATAAAACATGGATTTTACTTGAATACTATAATTCGTTAAGACTTTATCTAATTTTGCCTGAGTCGAACTACCTCCTGGCGTACTGCCCTCAAAACGATACAGACACGCTTTGATGACTTGTACGATCTTTTGTTTATCTGCTTCCCTTACTTCTTCTTTTTCCGTTTGCTGTCTTTTTATTTCCAGACTAGCCTTTGCAAGTTTGATCACCTCAGATTCAATACCAAACTGCTTGAAGAGATCGTCGATCCAAAGCTCTGGCACTACTTGCTGGCTAGCTAATTCCGCGGATAGCAGTCCCCGAATGCAGTAAAACGCTACTTTATACGTAAACTTCTGATCGCTTTCCAGCTTGTAAAAGTGACTCTTGGCCAACGAGAGGTAATGATAGTAGAGAGCTTTAAAATTGATATTTTCGGTAACTTCCCTACGGAATGTAGTCCAATCGGGTAGTTCATTCCAATACATCAGATCGGCTCGCACCCACTCAAAAACTGTAGGGTTACTTTTTTGTAATAATCCAAACATCTTATCCAGACCATACGAGACAAAATCCAGTTCTCCATCCATTACCTCCCATACATCCCGCTGTTTCTTAAAATCAAAATAGTTTGTTTTGGCCGGAAGGTGGAAACCTCGCACATCAAAGTCACTATCAGGGCTGGCAATTCCCCAAAGCCGGCTTCCACTTTCAATGTAAAAAAGCGGAATTTCGCTTTTGTCCATAAAAAGGCTAGCGATTCTATTTTTCATACAAAGTCATTTAGAAAAGTAACGAACGGAATAAGGAGCAACGGGCGAATCGGGAGCGGGGTATCGCTAAGAGGACTCGAACCTCCATCCTGACCGAAGTCATAATGCCCCCCCTACATGCTGCGAAGTATCCCGATGCTACGGCATCCTTTGGGCTGAGCTTCTAAAGCTTAGACCGTACCGTACTAAGCACAGTTACGTGTGAAAACCTTACCGTTACGCGTTATCAAAAGTCAATAATTCCTAATCATTTCCAGAATTGACTCACCCTTTTCAAGGGCTTCCAGTACCCCGAAGATTTTATCACTCCAGCCCGCAATCAGGTATACATCCTTCCGGAGGACTTGTAGGGGCGTTTTGCCGTAACCACTTAAGTCAAACAAATACAGACGGGCTGAAGGGTGAATCTCCTGTTTATACTTCCCCCACAGGTTACTTAGCTGATCACTCCCTGAGCCGCTGTTCCAGAGCTGCAAATCCGTGAAAAACATGATTTTATCCATTTTCTCGTGGCGGTCTATCAGTTCTTTTAATACCAGATAGCCATTAGTAGCATAGCCTACCTCTCCCTCTCGTTTATAGAATTCATGCACATTGGCGAGTATTTGATTTTTAGGAACCTGGATTCGCTTCCAGCTATCGCCGAACATTCCAACCTGTACATTCCTGCAACGGGATTGTAACAGCATAGCTAGCATCAAACCAATATCGTAAAGTAAGATACTGGACTGCGGTGAAACAGGCTTCTGCATCGAGCCCGATACGTCGCAGGCTAGCAGTACGCGGGTATGTTCATCGAAACCCTGAATCCGACGGGCACTTTGAACTACGGCCTTTTCCAATCCGTCCAAAACTTCTCCTACGTACCCTTGACCACTGAAGACTTTTTCAATCCAGCTTTCCTGCTTATGACGCTTCATTTCCGTTCCCTGTAACTCACGATAAGCGGCTAAATAGCGGAAGGGAAACTGCTTCGACCGGGCGACCTGTTCAGGCGAGGCTAAAGTATTGACGGCTTCTTTCAGATGTGCATACGAGACCCCGGCTTCGATCACATTTCGCAGGTTTCGCAACAAAGCCATATATCCCAGTTTGTTACTATCGATCAGTTCTTCCCACTTTTGTTGAAAGGCAGCTTCTTTATCCGTGGCTGATTTAAACTTTTGCTGCCCCAACGCTGACAATTCGGTTTCCCAGGTATAGGGTACAGGTAATGTGTTGGTTACTATTTGATTGAAAATTTCCTGTTGAGCTGGATTTTTAGCTTTGGGATGAACTAAAAACAAGGCATCCCGCAGTTTGATAGCCGTATTTCGATTGTATTTAGCAAATTGATACGCATCAAATTGGTTAAACGCCGAAGCCAGCCCTTTTTGCAGTTGCTTCGATAACCGATTGAGTTTTTTCAAACCGGTCCGTTCGTTTAGAGCCTGATAGCAGGCCAGTAGCTCCGTGATTTCATCGGCACGGGCAATGACCCGCTCCGTCGTTCGGGCGACGAGGTCATCCCCGGAGTGAATGCGGGCCAATTCTGCCAGTAGTACCAGAGGAGCCGAACGCAGATACATCTGATGCCGGGCGTAAATGGCTAGTTTTGCTACAAAACCCGGATCATTCTGAGCAATCAGATTGCGTATCCGAATGAGTCGCTCATCATTGGGCTCGTAAAAGGTATCATTCAAAGACCAGGTTACTACGGTTGAATACAACTCCAGAGCTGGATTCATGCGGTAGGCTTTCGCTCCTTCATGGTTCAGGATCGGCTGACTTTGTTGAGGCGTTGTATTGAATTTCATAACTGTCTTTGTTTTCGTTGACGATACAAAGGTTTAAGGCTACTACGCAGTCTTTGTGCGTAGTAGAAAATAATTTCTAATTTTCTGAAAATTTTTTCTCATGCCGCTCAATCGCAACGCCCTCATTCGCTACCGAACCATTGATCAATGTCTGCAGAATCGATACCGCACGTGGACTCTGGAGGATTTGATGGAAGCCTGTTCACAAGCCCTGTACGAGTATCAGGGCCTTGAAAAGGGGGTAAGCCGTCGAACCGTTCAGTCCGATCTGGAGATGATGCGAAGTTCGAAACTGGGCTATGAAGCTCCCATTGTCGTAGTGGACCGTAAGTACTATATCTACGCCGATAAGCATTTCAGTATCACCAACATTCCTTTGAATGCTCAGGATATGCAACTTCTGGGGGAAGTGGCGGGTTTATTACAACAATTCAAAGGACTGAACCACTTTGCGGACTTGCGGGAAATGGTTAGTAAACTGCAGGACAAGATCTACACCCAGCAAACGAGTAGTTTACCCGTAGTGGATTTTGAAAAGAATGAGCATTTACTGGGATTGAATTACATCGAAACTATTCGGAAGGCCATTGTTTCAAAAACAACGCTTTGTATGACGTACCAATCCTTCCGGGCCCGGCAGTCGGCTACGTTCTGTTTTAGTCCGTATCTGTTAAAAGAGTACCGCAACCGCTGGTTTGTACTCGGGCAATCGCATCAGAAACGTAAGCCAATTCTTACATTAGCCTTAGACCGGATTCATGCCTTGCAGGAAGATTTGCATGAAGCCTATCGCCCCAATGAGATCCTGGATTTACAAACCTTTTATTCTGATGTAATTGGCGTAACCAAGACCCCTGGTCAGAAAAACTGTGAAGTGGTTTTCTGGGTAGCTGCCTCCAATGCCCCCTATGTGGTTACGAAACCCCTGCATGCGTCGCAGGAGTTGCTCTCTAAAGATTCTTCCGGTTCAGTATTTCGCATCCGGGTTATTGTTAACTTTGAACTGGAACGGGAGCTCCTTGGCTTTGGCGGGAAGGTAAAAGTGCTACGGCCCCGCATGCTAAGAGATCGCATGAAGAAGAACGTTCAGGCCGCCCTGGAACATTACCAGGAGGACTGTTCATCCCGGGTAATTGAGCAGCCTTCCAGCCAAAATGAACTGCTATAATTGGGGTGAATGTAGAACCAGAAACACGGCTTGAAAGTGTATCTTGAACTTGTAACAAAAAGTTAACATTTTCGCTTTATCTTCGGACAAATTACTTTCCCTTTTTAAGCGTGGTCCATTCCTGAGTGAGCGTACATGTTAGATCAATACCAACAACAGCATCCCTATCTACTGGCTTTAGATTCCATCATTTTCGGCTTTGACGGCGAAGGCCTAAAAGTATTACTCGTGAAGCGGGGTATCGAGGCCGAAACCTGGTCGTTGATGGGTGGATGGCTGCAACCGAACGAAAGCCTGGAGGACGCTGCATGCCGCATTGTTTTTGATCTGACAGGCCTTACCAATGTGTATCTGGAGCAACTGTATGCCTTTGGGAATCCTACTCGCGACCCTATTACGCGTACCGTATCCGTTGCTTACTTTTCGTTAATTAAAATCGATGAGTTTGAAGGAACCTTGTCCAGTACGTTCCAGGCTCGCTGGTTTTCCATTTATGAGTTACCTCCCCTGCTCTTCGACCACGGAGATATGGTAGATCTCGCCCTGAAGCGACTTCGCTACAAAGCTGCTCAACACCCCATCGGTTTTGAGCTCTTACCCGAAAAATTTACAATTCCCCAATTGCAAAAACTGTACGAAGCGATTTATAATACGGAATTTGACAAACGCAACTTTAGTCGTAAAATCCTGTCTACAAATCTGTTAACCAAATTAGACGAAAAACAGAAGGGATATTCCCGGCGAGGGGCTTACTTATATCAGGTCAATTCCAACAAATATCAGCTTACGCATAATGCGTTTCTAAACTTTATTCCCAGTCCGGAACTAAGCCTTTAACGAATCTATTTTTAACTATTCGTATATTTTTTTCAAAAAAGTACGAGTAGTTCGTTGTGCTTTTCAAAATAAGTGTCATTTTTACACGTAAAATTTACGCCCCGTTTTTATCCCCCTATTTACTATAGATACAGGTAAAAGAGTTTCAGGGTCGCTTTGCGGATGATGAACTGCCAAACCCGGTAAAACAGATATACGCCTGGTCACTGACGTTTATTCTGCGAAGCGATAATCCGGTTGCTCTTAAGCCTTCATTCGTTTGTATAACACACGTATAACTCTCTGTTCTTTTAATGAAGCGATTATTATTCCTGTACCTGCTGCTATTGGCTCCTTTGGCTAAAGGCGACGATGGGTACCAACTCTGGCTCAAATACGACCGGATTTCAAATGCTTCCCTCCGGACGTCTTACACCCGATCCATGCAGTTCATCGCAACGGAAGGTTCATCTCCCATCCTGAATACGGCAACGGACGAATTACGGCAAGGTTTGAAGGGACTATTGGGACAATCCATACCGTCCGTACAGGCTTCTGGCAATCGGACTGGCGGAATCCTGCTACGGATTACGCCGATGGGTGCGGATGTGAAGGATCTTACTGCTGAAGGCTACCGTATTGTTAAACGGCAGGGTAACCTTCAGATTGTCAGCCAAACAGATGCGGGTGTCTTATACGGTGTCTTTGCCCTGCTGCGTCAGTTACAGGTGAATCGGCCCCTGGATTCACTGGTTGTTGTTAGCCGTCCGAAAGTAAAATTTCGGATGCTTAATCACTGGGACAATCCCAACGCAACCATTGAGCGGGGCTATGCGGGGGAATCGATGTGGAAATGGTATGAATTACCAGAAACCATCAGTCCACGGTACCGCGATTACGCCCGGGCGAATGCTTCCATAGGCATTAATGGAACGGTGCTTAATAATGTCAATGCGAGTCCTCGCCTGCTGACGGGCGAATATCTGAAAAAGGTAGCCGCTCTGGCCGACGTATTCCGACCTTATGGTATCAAGGTCTATCTATCGGTGAACTTTGCAGCCCCCAAAATACTCGGCGGTTTAAAGACGTCGGATCCTCTGGATCCGCAGGTTCGCCAGTGGTGGGCTAACAAGGTGAAAGAAATTTACCAGACCATTCCAGATTTTGGTGGTTTTCTGGTGAAAGCCAATTCGGAAGGCGAGCCCGGTCCGCAGGATTATGGTCGTACGCACGCAGATGGAGCCAATATGCTGGATGAAGCCATGAAACCGTACCCGGGTGTAGTCATCTGGCGAGCTTTCGTGTACAAAGCCGACCCCAACGCCGATCGCTTCAAGGCTGCGTTCGAAGAGTTTGTACCGTTTGATGGCAAATTTGGCTCCAAGGTGATCGTACAGGTAAAAAACGGTCCGATTGATTTTCAGCCCCGCGAACCTTTTTCACCCATCTTTGGTCGGATGCCCCATACGCCCCTGGGCATGGAGTTTCAACTTACGCAAGAATACCTGGGTTTTGCTACCCATCTGGTGTACGAAGCTCCCCTGTTTAAAGAGTGCTTGGACGCTGATACCTACGTTTCAGGGAAAGGATCGACGGTAGCCAAAGTAATTGATGGCAGCTTACACGGGTATGAACGAACGCTGATGGCGGGCGTAGCTAATACGGGCTCGGATCGCAACTGGACGGGTCATCCGCTGGCTCAGGCAAACTGGTATGCCTTTGGAAGACTGGCCTGGGACCATTCCCTAACTTCAGAGCAAATCGCTGACGAATGGATTAGGATGACGCTGACCCATGAACCCGTAGCCGTCCGCCCGATTCGTCATATGCTGCTCCGTTCGCGGGATATTTACGTCAATTACAACACGCCGATGGGCCTTTCCCGGCCCTGGGCAGGAGTACACTTTGCTCCCGAACCCTGGCAAAACAAAAGTCCCCGTCCGGACTGGACTGCCGTTTATTACCACCGGGCAGATTCCCTAGGCCTGGGTTTTGACCGCACCGCTAGGGGTAGTAATGCACTTTCCCAATATCACCCCGAGGTTCAAAAAGGCTGGGCGAATGCAGAAACCTGTCCTCTCCCCTACTTGCTCTGGTTTCATCATGTTCCCTGGGATAAACCCCTCTCCTCGGGTCGCACCCTCTGGGATGAACTTTGTACACATTTCTATACGGGTGCGGATTCCGTACAATGGTTGCAGCGGGAATGGGCTCAGGTTAAACCAGCCGTTGACCCTGTCTTGCATGCCGACGTCGCAGGGCGGCTTCGTACGCAATATGAGGAGGCCATCTGGTGGCGGGATGCTTGGGTACTTTATTTACAGGAATACGCCCGGCGTCCTATTCCGGCTCCATTTCAAAAACCCAAACGGACCTTAGTAGACGTGAAGGAATCGGTAAACGTTTATTTGCTACGGTAAAAAATTCCTTCGTTGAAACCGGTTCAAAGAAGTACGTAATTCGACGTTTTACGCTCTTTTAAAGGCTTTGAGATTTCGATACGCATCCGTTCCCTCGAACTAAAGCATTGTATCGAAATCTCAGAGCTTATTTTTTATGATTTTATTCCAGGAAACAGGCCTTTACCATGACATCAACGGCGATTTTTCGATGGGAACAGAATTCCAGGAATGAATACATAAAAAAAGAACCCGGACCTACTTCATCAGCGGATCCGGGTTACTAGGGTTTACTTTTTATAAATCCGGTAAAGTCTTCCCTGATCAGTGATCGCGTACAAGGCTCCATCTTTGCCCTGGGTTACGTCACGGAAACGTTGACCTTCTTTATCCAGCAGGCGTTCTTCACCTACCACTTTATTGTCTTCAATCACTAGTCGGACAATGTGCGTGCTACTCAGTCCCCCGATGAACAGGTTGTTTTTCCATTCGGGAATACTGTCACTGTTGTAGAACGTCATACCGCTGGGAGATACCACCGGATCCCAGTAGTACACGGGCTGTTCCAGTCCTTCCTTCTGCTGAATGGCCGCTCCTACTTTTTTACCGCTGTATTCAATACCGTAGGTGATGGTAGGCCAGCCGTAGTTTTTACCCGGTTCAATCCGGTTTACTTCATCGCCACCCCGGGGTCCGAATTCATCCTCCCACAGATCGCCCGTAACGGGGTGAAATGCCAAACCCTGTACATTTCGGTGACCGTAGGAATACAATTCTGGTTTGGCTCCAGCTTTCCCTTCGAAAGGATTTCCTGCCACGGCTTTTCCTTCTTTTGTAATCCGAATGATTTTACCGAGGCTTGAATTAAGCTGCTGAGCCTGCGGCCGGGTAATGGTATCCGAACGTTCGCCCGTACTGATAATCAGGTTTTCCTGTTTGTCGAATAAAATGCGGCCGCCGTAGTGTAAGTCCCCTTTGTACGCTGGTGTAGCCCGGTAAATGACGGTTGCACCTTCAATTTTCTTTTCGTCAGCGGAAAGCTTTCCTTTAGCTACTGCCGTTAGGTTTCCTTCGGGTAGTTTTTCCGAAAACACCCAGTATACCATCCGGTTTTGCTCAAAGGCAGGGTCTACCCGTACACCCAGTAAGCCACCCTGGCCATCCGAATTGACGGTTGGAATACCCGTAATGGGTGCACTCAATTCACCACTAAGTTTGGCAATTCGCATCGTACCTCCTTTTTCGGTGATCAGCAAACGGCCATCGGGCAAACTGGTAACTCCCCAGGGATTTTAAGTCCTTCCGCAAGTACTTTGCCTTCGTAAGCGGTTTTTGATTTAACACCGGCGATTCGCGTCTGACCCGGGAAAGCTGGTTTGTAATCGGAGTTGGGAGCATTGGTTTCAACCGGAGCCAGGGTACTATCGGCCGTTGCGGTCTCCGCATTTTTACTATTGCTTTGCGAGCAGGCGGCTAGAGTCACCCCTGCACCAGCAATAAGAGCCAGAAAAGGTTTAGTCATTGGTTTATGTTGTTCTACGGGTGTAATGGAATTTGAAGGATGAGCTTCCGACACGTTCTGTCTACAAAAATGGTAGGAAGATCCTGAAATCTAACCTTCACGGGATGGATTGACTTGAAAATTTATCAAAGCGGATTCTGTACGTACGCTAACGATGAAGCAGAGGCAAAACATTCTTATTAAAATTCTGTCTTCTAAAATGGATCTGATTTTGACAGGGTCATTACCAAACCTGTCTATTTATTACTCGAAAAGGGATAGGGTATATTGATAAACGACCCCCTCTCCAAACCTCATCTTTCCGTTTTCCCTGCTCATTTTCTGTTCAGAGTACTACAAAAGCAGTACTTTTCACTTGTCTACTCGTTAAGTCGCTGACTACTAGACATTGCCTGGGTGAACGCACATTTTTAAAAGTTTAGTCTAAAACTCACCTTTCGAAGATTTCATTTTTCGGAATACTTCCGGGCGTTTTTAAGTCGCTGTACTGGTCAGGTGTTGGGCTTATTAAGGGATAAGGTTTTCTGTTTTAGATGCAAAAGTCTTAGTCCAAAACTCACCTTTATGAGAGAATAGGGTTCTACCTGTGTCCGAAAAAGGCGACAAATCTTTAAAAATAAGATAAAATGTTGCTAGTCCAAACCTCACCTTTATCTTAGTCTAAACCTCACTTTTAAATACTTCACTTTAGTCCAAGCCTCACTTTATACCTAGTCCATCCCTCACTTTTATAAACCCTGAATTAGTCCATCACTCACCTTTACTTAGTCCAAACCTCACTTTTTGGCTCATAACTTTCTGTATAACAGATACTTATGAAGTCTAAAATCAATCAGAAATATTTGATAATAAGAATATATCAAAGACTGATCGTATCATTTAAAGTGGATCATCTCTCCTTTTCTCACCATACGACACAAAAAAAGAAGACCGACAACTAAAAAATTAGTTTTTAGCTAGCAATGCTTTTTTAAAATTCCGTCCAATTACAATGACACATGGAAATAAAAAGCTTAGTATTGTCTTTTAATTTTGACAAACCTCCTTACCCATGTTATCACACGACGAGGTCCTTCACTTTTTCAAGAAGAAAACGGCCCTATCCATGTCAGTCATTGAAAAAGAAGCTGGCCTTCCCGTTAGTACTTTACCCAAGGCATTAGCGGGTCAGCGTACGCTGAATCAAAAACACCTCAAAGCTCTGGAACCCGTTTTGCTACAATATGGCCTCGAAGAGTTTAGGGATCGGAAAGCTCGGGTGATCAGTATTGTCAATCACAAAGGCGGCGTTGGTAAAACGACCACTACCATTAATTTGGGGAGTGCTCTGGTACTGGCAGGTTATCGGGTACTGGTTATTGACATTGATTCCCAAGGTAACCTTTCTCAAAGTCTAGGACTTGATAATCCGGAAGTGCAGCTTTACGAAGCTCTCTTGCAGGGCAAATCCTTACCTATTGTTCCCATCGTTCCTAATTTTGATCTGGTTCCCAGTAGTCTGGAGCTAGCTAAATACGAACGTGAACTTACGCACTCTCCTAGCGGTGCTCTACGCCTGCGTACGGCCTTAAATGCTGTACTCCCACAATATGACTATATTCTCATTGATTGCCCGCCTGCGTTGAACGTATTTACGAATTCAGCCCTGATTGCCTCCAACGCTGCTCTGGTCACGCTGGAACCCGAAACGTCGGCCATCAAAGGAATCAACAACCTTTTTGAATTAATTAATGAAATTCGTCAGTTCTTCAACGAGTTTTTGAGTATTGAAGGTATTCTTTTCACCCGCGTAGACCGTCGTCTTGTCCTTCACAAGGAACTTATCCAAACCATTCGGCAGGATTTACAGGATTTTCGCGTATTTGATACTGAAATTCGTCTGAACGCAGCTTTGAAAGAATCTCAGTACGCACAGGTTGATATTTTCCGCTACGCTGCCGGCTCTCCCGGTGCTCAGGATTACAAACAGTTAGCCCAGGAACTTCTCACGCCCGTAACGAAATAATCCGTATGAAGAAAATTGTCAATCAATTCGGTACAAAGGATCTCATCAAAAAAGACAGTGGGTCGCTGGTTCAGCAGGAGTTAATCAAAAACCAGATCACAATCATTCCTGAACTGGAAACACTAATTCCGCCCCTGCTAGACGATGAATACAAGCAACTTGAAGCTAATATTTTACGGGAAGGTTGTCGAGAACCCTTACTGGTTTGGGAAACTCCCGCCAGTAGCGTTCGGAATACGGATGATACTCATTCTTTATTTGTACTCGTGGATGGTCACAACCGCTATCGAATCTGTAGCAACCATGGTATTAATTTCCGGATTCTTCTCAAAGAATTCCCTGGGCTAGAGGAAGTTCGAGCCTACATGATCGACAATCAGCTCGGCCGCCGGAACCTGACACCCGAGCAAACCTCGTACTTACGCGGACAAAAATACCTGTCCCTCAAGAAAGACAGCGGTCGTCCCGTGGGAGAAACCGCTGGAAAACGCACGGAAGAAATTCTAGCGGAGCAGTTCAACGTCAGTCCCAAAACCATTCGAACGGATGCTGAATTTGCCAAAGGATTGGATAAAACTTCGACGGACCTGAAAAAGGAAATTCTTTCACGGAAGTCAAAGGTAAACAAGGGAGATATTGTCAAACTAGCTGATACGCCAGCGTCTGATCAGCCCATTGCTTCTATAGAAGAGCTACAGCAGGTACTCAGTAAGAAGAAAAAGCCCGTAAAGGCTTCGCAACCGCAGAATGAATTGGTTCGACTTAAGCACCTAGTCGAGCAATTAGAAACAGGTTCTAGTAAAGCAACCTATCAGGAAATCATCGATCTGGCTCAATCGCTGCTGGAAAACTTTAAAATTGAAATGTGGTAAAATCTACCACATTTCAATTTTAGAATATTTGATTCATTGAAGAACGCTGATAAAGCATTCAACTCAAGTCATTTTATGGGCGAACCTAGTTACGTAATGTGGTAGATTTTACCACATTATTTTTTGTCTATATCTGACTTAAAGTCCAGAGTCAGCACTTCGAAAAAAGCCTTCGTCCAAACCTCACCTTTTGAGATTCTCACTAATGTGGTAAAATTTACCACATTAGTAGTCGAGTGGTAAAAACTAAGCTTTCTATTATTCCCGACATTCAGTCTGTTAATAAACTGACACTATTTGAGCCGTTCTATAGATAGGTGAGATCCGTAGCTGGAAAGAACCTGCTTCTGTTCAATCAAAATAGTAAGGTTAGCGACCGTTTGAACTGCAAGGATGAAAGCATTCGGACCATGTCTCTTACTTATTCCTTCTTTTGCGATCAAGATTCCAGATTTGATTAGGATAAACATTTTGAAAACGATTCGAGTTAACTAGAACTTCCTATCGCTCGGAATGAAGCCTGTACTACTCTACAGAAGCAAATAAATGATTCCAGCATAGAACCCCTTATTAATGTGGTAAATTTTACCACATTAATCTAAGTCCTTGTCATACAAACCTCTACCTAAGTGTATGACGCGAAATAAATTCTTGCAATTAAAAGTGAGAAAAAAAGGAGAGGTCTCACTTTTAATCCGTACTTTTCCGTCTGAGAGGGAATAACCTATGGATAATTCGGTAAGTTTTCAGAAACGCCTTAATAACTTTCAGCCTAATTTCATTACGGAATCAAAGCAACAATTCTCGGAATTGGAGAAGCGGATTGTGGTTATGATTATCAATCAAATTCGTAATGTCAAAGATTACCAGGAAGGGCAAAACTTACGTTTTACGATTCCCATTACGGAATTAGCCAAGTCCAATAACTACCGAAAGCTGTATCAGGCGGCTAAATCACTAACGGATAAAAAGATTCTGTACGAAGACTTCTCCAATCCCAAAGCTCCCAGTTTTGCCTCGCTGGTCCCTTTTCCGTTGGTACGGACGGTTAATGAAGACGGTCGAAATTTGCTTGAGATTACCATGCTGGCAAACGTAGTGCCGCAATTCATTGAATTAGGTAGTCGATACACCAAATACAGTATTGACGTGATGCTTTCGCTGGAGTCGGTGTATTCCCAGCGAATTTATGAGTTAATGATGATGTACTACAACCGCGGACAACGCGTGTTTACGTATTCCGTAGACAAACTCAAATTCATGCTCAATTGCCCCGATAGCTACAATTTCAAGGAAATTCAACGCTGGGCACTGAAAGTAGCACAGGCCGAATTGTTCAACAAGGCCAATATCATCTTCGAATACGTTCCCAGTAAGAAAGACCGTAAGAAAATTCTCGAACTGGAATTCACCATCAAATCATTCATGGATGTAGCTACCGAGGCCGTTGAAGAGGAGATGGACAGTTTTTACCAGGCTTCGGAAACCAACAAGTACCTCGTAGCCCGCAACCTTCTCGAAACGCAATACACGTTTACCCAGCAGCAGATCGAAGAAATTCTTTCTTTCCCGGAAAAGCTTGAGAAGTTTGTCAAAGTCAATTCTGAGATTGAAAATGGAAAGATTGTGGTAAAGACTTCCAAAACTCAGTACATGGCTACCGTCCTCGGGTACAAAACGCAGAAAGGTGAGGTTCGGACTAAGTCCAAAAAGCCTTGATGAAAGTGAATCGCAGGACGAAGAGGTATGTAAGTAATTTACTCAGGCACAGTTTTTTATAGAGAAATACTCGTGTACTACTTGAGGCTTAAGCCATCTTCGTAACTTTCATTCGCTTTATGTAAATAGAATTTAACTCGTCTGCCCGGTAAGCCTGTACTAAAGGAATAGTGTAAAAGGCAGTGTACATTTTTCTTCCCCATTGACGATGATCGAAAGCTGGTGCTCCCCGGCATAGTATATTCGCGTGGTGATAGGTCGGAACGCATGACGTCGTATTACGGTACTCGATTCGTTCGCAGGATACAAGCGTTCACTAATTTTAAATACTTTACGACTCAACTGTCCATTTGCTTTACGGAAATAAATGCCGTATTCCAATCGCACCGTATGAGGTCGTGTTTTTTGATTCGTCAATACGAATGAAAAGGTTAGTGATTCACCCATACGCACTTCTTTTGTTAAAAGTTGCACATCCGTTAAAGTCAAATCTTCACTTTGCAGTCCATAATAGGCTAATGCTTCCGGATAACCCCGTTTCAAAAGCGTACGACAGGCGTGTTTAATCAGTGCATCGGTTTGAGAACTATGGCCCGCCCACTGACGGGCTACTTGCATAACCACTTCCGGGTGATCTTTGGCGATGTCGTTGAGATGATTCGCTACACTGCGACGAACCGAATCAGAAGAATCGTTTTTCAGGTTTTCCAGGATCGGTAGCGTAGGCGAGGGGTCTTTTTTAAGGGCCGGAATACCAATCCCCCAGGGTAAACGCGGACGACTGCCCTCGCTAGCCAGTCGCCGAACCTGTGGCGAAGGATGCTGCGACCAGCGAAACATTTGCTGAATCATGGCTTCTGGGTACGTCAAAAGGAAAGGACGCACGGCAAATTCAGCACTGATTAGCTGCGTTGTTCGTTCAAACAAGGCTACAGAGGTAGGAAAGTCGGAAAGCCCGTAAGTAGCAATATACTCGGGAAGAAAGATATACACCAGACTATCCCCGCTAGTTTGCTGCTTCAGTAATTTTTCTACGATGGTTAGTAGATAAGGAGCCGCTGTTTCGAAGTTTTCGGGTAAGAATTCATGCAATACGTGGCTCGTATGCTGCATCCGTTCTTTCCAGGCCATAGCGGCGAACGCAGGAGTGAAAATGCGTTGTAAGAAGAGCTCTTTCGTAAAGTCAGGCAATGTTTCCTGCAGAAGCTCCGTAAAGTGATCAAAGAACTCAGGCGAGTAAATATCTTTTACTAAACTCATCAGTAAATCGTGGATAGGTTTGTTGACTAGGGGAGTTGCCTTGTACCTATTAACAAAAGGCAAGTGGTCGTACATAGGAGTATAGGACACGTTGGAAAACTAACGATTAATCCCCAGATATGACGTATGGCGACCAACGTGTATGCGTAAAATTGGAGAGAAGTTACCTTACCTATTCAAATACTTGTTTTTTCTTGCCGCAATAAAGCTTCAAAAAAGAGCTAAACTTTTTTTAGTAGCCTGCAACATTTTCATTTTTTCCGGCTCTTTAGCCTGAAATCAACCAATCATTTCCAAAGATCCAGGCCAATCCTGGTACGATCACCTTCACACCCTCCTCCTATGAAATACGTTTTAACCATAGCCACACTGGCTCTATGGCTGGGGCAAGCTTTGTCCCAATCCAGCCACAGCCACCCCGGTACGTTGAGCGGTACGCTCCTGGATTCCACGACGCGGCAAGCCATTCCCTTTGCGAACATCGCTCTGTATGAGCAATCCCGCTTGATCAGCGGTACCACTACGGATGGAGTGGGGACTTTCAAGATTACCAATGTCCCCTTGGGTACGTATACGCTCACAGTGACATCCGTCGGCTATCGTAAACACAGTCAGTCGATTCGCCTAACCGCCCAGCACCCGCATTTAACAGGTGCTAGTCTAAACTTAATTCCGGAAAATCGAACGCTCAATGAGGTAACCGTATCGGCTCAGAAAGCCTTAATTGAGGATAAAGGAGATCGATTGGTCTATAATGCCGAAAAAGACATTTCCAACGCTGGGGGCTCCGCAGCTGACGTACTGCGTAAAGTACCTTCGCTCAGTGTGGATCTGGACGGTACCGTGCAAATGCGGGGTAACAGCAACATTCGTGTACTAATCAACGGCAAACCTTCGGCTATGATGGCCCGTAACCTGGCCGATGCCCTCCGCCAGATGCCCGCTGATAACATTCGTTCCGTAGAGGTGATTACCAGTCCCGGTGCCAAATACGACGCAGAAGGAGCGGCCGGAGTAATTAACATCATTACCAAAAAAGCTCTGCAGGGATTCAATGGTTCGGTTATGGCTTCCATGGGAACCCTGAACCGCAGCGTCAATGGAAAATTGTCCCTTAAGACACCCAAAATCGGCTTTTCGTTGTCGGCTAATGGATACCAGTTCCGCAATATCCGGGAAGCCGAGCTGGTACGTACTACCTTAGCCGATGGGAATCCGTTAAATATCCTTCGACAAAGCAGCCGAGCCGACAACACGGGTACGGGAGGAAACGGCGAATTAAGTCTGGATTATGATCCGGATTCGACTCAGCATATCAATTTTTCGGCCAATGGCTGGGGTGGTTATTATCCCAATACTAGTCAGGTCATCAATCAGCTTAGCGACGGAGGCGGTCAACCCTTGCAAGCCTTTCGCAATGACATTCGGATGCGGAATCCGTACGGGAACAGTCAGTTCGACCTTGGTTATACCAAAACCTTTCGCAAGCCAAATCAGGAATTCTCCCTGCTAACGCAATTTAGCCGTATGCCCGACAATTATTTCTACGATACGGACCGCTATTCGCTGGAAGAGCAACTGCTATCACGGGAACGGAGTACCAACTATAGCCGTAACAAAGAATACACGTTACAGGCCGATTATACGCAACCGTTTCAGGTACATACCCGGCGGGATACGTTTGATTTGAAACTGGAAGTCGGGGTAAGAGCCATTCAACGAAATATTGGTAGTGAATTTCGCGTTGAGCAGTCGGCAGATGAACAGTCGCCCTGGGAAGTGGATCTGAGTCAATCCAATGATTTTACCTATCTGCAACGCGTCTACGCGGGTTATTTGGCAGTGCGGGCAGAAACCAAGTCCAAGCTAAGTTTTAACCTGGGTACACGACTAGAGCATACTGCCATCTTAGGTGATTTTTTAAGTACAAAGACGAGCATAGCCAATGCGTATACAAATCTGATTCCAAGCTTTACCGTTTCAAAAACCTTCCGTACGCACACGTTTAAGGCCAGTTATACGCAACGCATTCAACGTCCGCAGCTTTGGAATCTGAATCCCTGGGTTAATTCCAGTGACCCGAGAAACCTGCAAACAGGTAATCCGTATTTGCAACCCGAACTCAACCACGGCGTTGAATTAGGTCACAGCAAAACAACCTCATCAGGTTTATCGATCAATTCAGCCCTGTACGGACGGCTGACAAACAATGCCATTGAGTACATTCGAAGGGTGGATGATATGGGCATTTCAGTGAGTAAACCCGAAAATATTGCCCAGCGAAAGTCCTTGGGATTAAACGTAAACTTGTCGGGACAAGTCAATAAGAGTTGGACGTTAAACGGAGGAACAGACCTGCGATACGTCGATTTGTACAGCCCCAGTCTTCAACAGGGTAATTCCGGCACGGTAGTGAATATCAATGTTAATAGTACGTATAAATTACCTAAGAATTATACCTTTCAGGCCAACGGTAATTTTAATTCGGGCTGGATCAATATTCAGGGAACCGGTTCGAGCTTTTTTTGGTACGGCTTCGCTCTCAAACGGGAATTCTGGGAGAAAAAAGCCAGCTTAACGCTGGGAGTAAATAATCCTTTCAATCAGGGAATGCGGCAAACGTATCGGCAGATTTCACCCACGTTTGTATCAACGTCACAATCCTTTTTTGTGAACCGTTCGGCCCGACTAGCCTTTGAATGGCGGTTTGGTCAGATGACTGCCGTAGGCAAACAAGGTCGTAAAATTCGTAATGACGATGCCGGAGGGCGTTGATTAACGATCAAACTCTTCTAGGAAAGGCTCTTGATTTACGTGTGAACAATATAAAAATTTTACAAAGCATTTCCAGAGTACGTACAGCCATACATACTCTGGAAATTTAACTATTTATTCATAGTTTAAGTACTTATATATGCCGTTAGGTTGTAAGTATATTTTTAAGGTGTATTAGAAGCTATTCTTCTCAGAACTCTTACGGAACTGCCTGTAATGCACAAGTCAGCCTGGTGAAGTAAAGGGTAGGAGAGTTGATTTTGTTAATGATGAAATCCAGTAAGCTTAGGCAATCCATTAATAGTCAATAGCTTCTTTTTATTTATCTGCTGTACGAATGAAATGGCTTCGATCAAGCAGGCCTGTTTTGTTAAGTACCATCCATTTTAATAGGGAGCTTACAGTTGAAGGTGGTAACTGATTTTCCAGAAGAAATCAGGGGCCATTTGATTTTTCGAAGCAAGGATGCCAATTTGCAGCTCAGCTCCAGGGGTGGTCTACCATTCCAGAAGCTGAGATCCTGTATGAACTAATCATCCTTCAAGCGTGAGTATACAAGCCTGGACCGTAGCCGGTTTTTTAGTTGTGGGTATGTGGCTGAGCGTCAAAGCCGGCAAATTAACGATTCTTGGGGCTTTGACCGGGGGCATACTGGGCGGGGCCATTTATTCGGGAGCCGGTTTGATGGGGCTGAGTATGCTGGGAGCTTTTTTCGTACTGGGATCGCTGGTAAGCTCATTCCGGTTTTCTGATAAAGCCGCCCTGGGATTGGCGGAAGCAAATAAGGGGCGACGGAAAGCCAGTCAGGCCCTGGCCAACGGTGGAGTAGCTGGTCTCATGGGCCTGTTGAGTTGGGCCTATCCCGCCCGGACGGAACTCTTTCAACTCATGCTGGCCGCCAGTTTTGCCTCGGCTACGGCGGATACCTTTGCTTCTGAACTCGGTAATATATATGGTCGAAGCTATTACAATATTCTTACCTTAAAACCCGATACCCGGGGACTGGATGGCGTCATAAGCCTGGAAGGCACACTGGCAGGCATCGGAGGGAGTTCCATCATAACGGCTCTGTACATCATAGGACAGGGCTGGAGCCCGCTGGCGGTAGTCGTCTGGGGAGCGGGTATACTGGGCAATCTGGCGGATTCGGTGCTGGGAGCCGCCTGGGAGCGAAAAGCCTATCTCTCCAACGATGCTGTAAATTTTTTAAATACGCTCATTGCTGCCTTGATTGCCGGAGCCCTATATCTGCTTCTGGTTTAGCGTAGGCTCTATTCCAGCGTCTTTACGGAGCTAAGTACCGTCACTTACCACTGGACCATAAATTCCCCCGGATCTTCACGAAAAGTAGCCGTATGGCCCATAAGGCAAGATAAGTATACGACTTACCCTGTATCTTCGCCCCGAATCTTTCGGTAATTCAGCAGACAAGCTGCGGCTCATTTTGTGGAAAGAGGGGCGTTTTTGAAACAGGCTCATTCTTTTAAGCGGAAGCAGTAAAACCATCAAAAGAGTACAGAGACGCGAGTCAACAAGATCTCCTGAACGAAGCCGGAAAATTCATCACCCTTAAACCATCACTAATGGCAACTGGATTGCTAGCCCTTTTAGATGACGTTGCCGCCCTGGTGAAAGCCAGTGCCGCCAGCTTAGACGACGTTCCTACTCAAGTCGCTAAAAGTACGGGGAAAGTTTCGGGTGTCGTCATTGACGATACCGCCGTGACCCCCAAATACGTGGTAGGACTAGATCCCTCCCGTGAAGTGTCGATCATTTATCAGATCGCCAAAAAATCATTAATTAATAAGGTGCTCATCCTTACGCCGGTAGCCCTGTTGCTGGGTTTCTTTGCTCCCTGGATCATTACGCCCATTCTGATGTTGGGCGGAGCGTATCTGTGTTTTGAGGGCTACGAGAAGGTGCATAGTATGTTTAGCTCGCATGGCAATGCACACGGGGATTCGGAGGATGAACTCAACGTCATTACGCCCGAAGAACTGGAGAAAACCCGAATCAAGGGGGCCGTACAAACCGACTTTATCCTGTCATCAGAAATCGTTGCTATTACGTATGGAACCGTATCCGATCAGCCCCTGGTGACGCAGATTGCGGTTATGTTTTCCGTAGCAATTTTCATTACCGTAGCCGTATACGGATTCGTAGCCTTACTGGTTAAAGCAGATGACCTGGGCGTATACCTGGCTCGCGAAAACCGACCTCCTGCGATTCGTAAGATAGGCGTGGGGCTGGTTCGCTTTATGCCCCGTTTTCTAACCGTTCTGGGATACGTTGGTACTGCGGCCATGTTGTGGGTGGGTGCGGAGATCATTTCGCACGGCATCCCCGTATTGCATCATGGTCTGGAGGCTATTGAGCACGCACTGGCTGACGTACCGGCATTAGCCTGGGTGGCGAAAGTGGTAGCTAGTGCCCTGGGTGGTTTGGTTATCGGAGCGATTATTGAAAAAATCGTAACGCTGGTTCGTAAGATTCGTAAGTAAGGATTCTAAGACTTCCTTATACAGCCCGAAAGTGATGAACTTTCGGGCTGGCTGGTAGGCGGGCGGGATTTTGAGCTTCTGACCACAGCTGACAGTTACTGATTTGAGGAAGTTGCTGCCTGGAATCCATACGGACTGGAGGAACAACCGTTGTATCGGGACGAAATTAGATTAGTTAATTCGGCCATTAAAAAAGCATCAGATACGTCATCTGGAGCACCTTTCGTATAGCCAACGACGCAGAGCATAGTTTTCAATGATGCTTTAAAGCGTATACTAGTGTACGTTATGAATACTGAATCTGTGACGATTTACGTATGTAATCGAAAGCAAATACGCGTCTTCAGGGTAAGTATACAGCAATAACGAATAGACGCTGAAATTAACTCAATTAGGTATTGATGGGGTACTGAACTAAACTTTGAAAGCGTAAGGCAAACGGGATGTACACCAGAGTTTCATAAGTATCGCAAACCACAGGGGCAGGAATGATCAATCATTCCTGCCCCTGTGGCGTAATAAACATTCCTTACGAAGCTTTCGCCAGCTGTTTCTTCTTCATGAATTTCTGCGTGCGTCCTTTTTCCTGGGGTAACTGGATGATGCCCACAGCATTAAGGAGTTTCATAATCTGATAAGAAGGATCAATTTCAAACCACTTGTAGGCGAAATTAGGACGATTCCCGTAGGTGTGGTGATTATTATGGAATCCTTCACCCATCATCAGAAAATCAACGGGCATGAGGTTGCGAGACGTATCGTTGACCTTGAACGTGGTATAACCAATTTTATGGGCAAACCAGTTGATAATCGCTCCGTGAATGGGCGACATGAGGAAATGGACCGGCAACAGTAAAAACCAGCCCCAACTCGGAGCAAAATAGATGTAAAAGAGCGTATACAGCGTTCCCCAGGCCAGACGGGTGTAACGATGCGAAGCGAAGTCATCAAACGATCTCCAGTCGGGCACACCCGCCGTGAATTTAGGGTCTACTTCCATGCTACGCGTACGGATAGCCGAATAGAACCGATATGTTTTCAGCATCATATCAAAAATGCCCGTACTGAAGCTTGGTGAATGCGGGTCGTTTTCCGTATCGGCATAGGCATGGTGCATGCGGTGCATAACGCCGTAGGCATAAGCACTTAGGTAGTTCGATCCCTGGAAGATAAAGGTTCCGATAAAAAATACCCGTTCCCAGGTTTTTGACATTTTAAAGGCCTGATGAGAGGCATATCGATGCAGAAAAACGGTTTGGAAGAACAAGGCTCCGTACCAGTGCACGGCAAAGAAAATCAGTAGAGCAGCCATAACTTTTTTGAACAAAGATTCCAGCCCCTGCTACGAAAACCAGTACCCCCCCGACGAATGGTTGAATAAAGCGACCGAGTGGCCGAATATCTTTGCTCATTCACCGAACGAAGGAACGGGCCGAATGAAAACCAGGTAGTGTTTGAAAGGGGTTGGACGTAGTAATTCGCAGCTTTTTCTTCGTTGTATACCGGTGTTTTGAATGAAATATCGCCAGTGATTTACCCGCCGGGTGCAATGGCCTGAATTCTATTGAACGATAGAACCGCATGACCTAGCCTGACGAGTACGAAAACTTGTCTTCTGCTGCTAGTATCCGATAACTTAACAAATGCTTTATCCAGGTCCATAGGTTCTTCAGCAGAGCGTGAGTAATTAGCGGCGGTATTCTCTACCTTCATGAAAAAGATTATCTGTACGTTAGCAGTAGTGATCGGAGCCTGTCAGAAACCGGGCGGTGATGATGATACGATTAATCCTACGAAGCTCTATACTCCCTCCGAGCTGAACGCCAAAAGTAATGGGGCGTGTGACCAGGCTAAAGCCTGGGAAGGTCAGATGGTTCAGGTCCGTGGGCGGATTGACCAGCCTGTTCTTACGGAAACCCAGAACGGTGGCAAATTCTGGCTCCGCGACGAAAAAGGGTTCATTGAAGTATATGTGGAAGGAGCTTCCGCAGAAGATCTTCAAAGCCTTCATCACCGCGTAGTCAAGGGACGAGCCGTGACTGTGACCGGAAAAGCCGTCGCGGGTGAGAGGCAAACTCAATTCAAGTGCAAAAAGAGTTTGCACGTCGAAATCAGTAAAGCTGATGCTGTTGTTTTTTAGGTGTGGATGGTCTACCCGTTTATTTTAGCACGGCTGGTAGTACATACTCCTGCATCAGCCGATCGATCTGCGTGTGGGCGTAGGAAGTATTATAGGCTGTAGCCGTAACCACCACCACCAGCGGTTGATCCGTAAAAACGAAAATTTTATTGCCCCCATTGCCGGTACAGTAGTAGGTTTCAAGGCGTTTGTCACGCACTGTATAGGTCTTATTCCAAAATAAATAACCGTAATATTCCTGCGTACGACCGGGAATGGCTTTGTGCTTGGTAAAGGTTTTCGCTACCCAGGTCTCCGGAATCAGTGGTTGTCCGTTCCACTTACCCTTATTTTGATACAGCTGTCCGTACTTGGCCAAATCCAGTGCCTGAAGTTGAATACCTCCGGCGGTACTTACCACATTTTGGGGCGTATAGGGCCAGCGGTAATGACGAATTCCAAGGGGTTCAAAAAGCTTGTTTCTGGAGTATACGTCCAGATTCTGGGGTACTCGCTTGTTAAGAATGTCGCCCAGCAAAACCACGCCCGCCGTAAAGTAATGCCATTCCCCCTGGTACTTGGCCGGTAGCACGGGAAGATTCAACGTAAAGCGTACCCAGTCAGGTTCAGGGTACATGTGCTCTTCATTGCCGGGGGAATCCAGATGGTCATCATCTCCGTCAAAAGCGGAACTCATCGTGAGTAAGTCCCGCACCGTAGTAGCCGCTTTTGCTGCTGATTGAAAAGCGTAAGCGTTCAGGTCATAAAATTCCCGCAAGGATTGCTTCTCGTTCAGATATCCCTCGTTTTGGGCAATACCCGTTAAGGTTGAAGCAAAGGACTTGCCTACCGAGCGGACATCGTGCAAAGTGTTTCGGTCGGCTCCATTAAAATATTCCTCCAGAAGGATCCGGCCCTTTTTAAGGACTACGATACTGGTGATGTGTTTAAACACACCCGCTTCAATGTTGCCCTTTAGTGCTTGGATGGCAGGTCGGTCGAAGGAATCGGACGAGACGTTAAGACCCGGATATGGTTTAGGAGTCGTCAGTTTTATCGTATCCGGATTAAACGTGGGTTTTCGCTTTACGTCCAGATGAATTTCACCCCGGGCCAGAGTTGGACCAACGAGCACGTGTGAAAGCTTCAGGTAGGGTCTGATTTCCAGGGTAAACAGGTGTTTTCCCTCCGTCAGGGCCTGATCTCCGCCCTGATTCATGAATCGGTTCCACGCCGACTGGCTCCACCAGCGTCCCTCGTGCTGGTTGTCAATCAGCGGTTTACGAATGACCGTCTCTTCATTTTTGATCCGGGCGTAAGGAGCTCCGGGATGAAGATTAGTCTGGTAAATGAGTTGCTGATCGACGTAAAAGGAAAACTGATAATTACCCACCTTCGTCAGACTATCTGCGGACAACGTAGGAGCCAGAGCATGCAGATAGTTAGTCAGTGAATTGCCCAGAAAGGCCGTCAGGAAGAGGTTGCTGTGGTTGGTCAGTGAGTAACTGGTTAAAAAGTCACCGGTTTTCAGTTCATCCGGAGGAATTTCACGGGAGGTAAAAAGAATTTTTCCCTGGTTGGCCTGATGCAGGGGAGAGGTGATGCCCTGCGTTTGGACAAGCTGAGCCTGAAGGGGGAAGTAACAGAACATCAGGAACAGTCCGGTCAGTACATTTAAGCGTATCATTTTCCCATAGGAGAGGGGTGAGGTACAAACCTACACACGGGATGAGGCCGGAAATAGAACAGGATTAACCTTAGCCTACAAAAAGTTTTCGGTATGCAAACGGCGTGAGGGCATACTGAGCCCGAAACGAACGAATAAAATGACTCTGATCGGCAAAACCGCATGCCAGGGCAATTTGTGTTAACGACTGACCCTGGCTTATCAATAGCGGTAAGGCCTTCTGAAGCCGTATCATTCGCAGGTACTCTCCGAAGTGGCAGTTAAAGTAACGGGGCATCTCCCGGCAGAGGTAAACCGGATGAAGAGCGAGTTGCCCGGCTAACTGGTTGAGCGTCCAGGGTTCTTCCGGAGCATCGTGTAAGAGATCCCGCAGTTGTTTCACCCAGGAAGGCTGCCTCAGATACGGGTGGTCAAACGCCTGCGTAAGTTCAGAAAATAACGAAACGAGTAAGGCGTCAATGGCCAGGGGCGTATAGCATTCGTGGCGTTTGGCTTCTCTGACGAGATTGTACATGAGTCGTTTGGCCTGTGGATGCTGAAGGTCGATACTGCCCTGCAACGCTTGTACTTCATAGGCTTGAAACCAGTCCGCGTTGATTTCAACGTGGAAGCCCCGGGTATAACCTTCGGGTTTCTGGTTGTAATGAGCTTCCTGCCAATGGTGAAACAGCAGGCTGCCCGGGGTACAGGTGTACGTTTGTTTCCGGTTCCCTTCTACTACGTTTCGCTGTAAAATGAAAGTAAAGTAGGCGTTTTCGTGGTAATGCCAGTCCACCCAGGGGTGAGTGTATTCCGTATCCGTAAGGGTCAGATGACCCAACTGAAGTTTTTGATTGGTCTGGCCATAAAATTGACCGGTTTGCAGAGCGTTCATACCAGGAAAAGGGGGTAGGATGTAGAATGACTCTATTATTTCTCCACGAATGGGAAACTTCAGTGATGGTTTATGAAACACAACACAACCCAGTAACGAAAGGTACGAATATTCAGCTTCTAAAACCTGAGAAAGAAACTAGGTATAATTAGATGATAGAAGATACAGTCAGATGGCTACACTAAAATAATTACGTTCGTGCGTAAGCCTTAAGATTGATACGTATTGAGCAGATGAATCAATGCGTCCAAATCCAGGGGTTTGGTTAAATGCTCATTGAAGCCCACTTCTTTTGCTTTCTGTTTGTCTTCAATCAGACCGTAACCCGATACCGCCACGATGAACATCTTCTGACTCCAGGGCTGCTGGCGAATGTGTCGGCAAGTTTCATACCCATCCAGATCAGGCATGCCAATATCCAGCAAAATGACATCCGGACGAAGCTGCTCCGCCGCTTCCAGGGCCAAACGACCACTGTTGCGGGTGTGCACCTGATAGCCTTTGAGCTCTAGAAGCATGCTGAGTGTTAGCGTAGCATCCAGATTGTCGTCGACTACTAAAATTTGTAAGGGCTCAGAAGCGGGGAGGGTATCCGTCTGACTCGCTTCTGAAGCGAGGCTCGTAGTCAGGGTTGGCAGATGCACGGTAAACGTACTCCCCTGCTTCAGGCCTTTACTCTGAGCTTCTACCTGTCCGCCGTGCAGTTCTACAATCTGTTTTACCAGCGTCAGGCCCAGTCCCAGTCCTCCCTGTGAGCGGGCCAAGGAATTATCCACCTGCACAAAAAGCTCAAAAATAGCAGTAAGCTGATCCGAAGCCAGGCCAATACCATTGTCCCGGATGCGGAGAATTGCTTCCTGACCCTGATGCTTCAACTGTAGATTTACCACGCCTGTTTCGCCCGTGTAGCGGGCAGCGTTCGTGAGTAGATTCGTAACCACCTGTACCAGTCGGGTTGCGTCACCTTCGATTTCAATGGGATGTTTGGGAAGACTTACGTGCAACTGCTGCTGCTTTTGCTCATACAGAAGTGTTACGGATTCCACGGACTGCCGGACTAATTCCACCAGATTGACCGTTTCCTGATGCAGCTCAATTTTGCCCCGACTGATACGGCTCACATCCAACAGGTCGTCTACCATGCGTACGAGATGTTCCGTTTGGCGACTCATCATACTAATGACGCCCCGGGTTTGTGACGGACTCGTTCCGGTCATGGAAAGAATCTGCAGGCCATTGCGTAAGGTAGCCATGGGGTTGCGAAGTTCGTGAGCCAGCATGGCTAAAAAATCATCCTTTTTCCGATCCGCCTGTTTCAGAATTTCGCCCGCCCGTTTCGTTTCAGTAATGTCCAGAACGAACTCTACGAATTCTCCTTCACTTAGTTGTTTTCCCGCAAACAGTCCCCACCAACGGCTACCATCCGGGCGAATGTATTGCTTTTCGTAAGGCGTATTCTCCCCCTTGCGACGGTATTCCTGCACCGCGATTTGAGTATACTGCGTAAACTCCGGAGCCGTAAGGGTATCCCATCGGACCTGCCCCAGGGCAAAGGCCTCAACCGGATACCCACTCATCCGCTGGAAGGCTTCATTCACTTTATGAATTCCTCCTTCCAGATCAAAATAGATGACACCTACCGTGCTGATGGACAGAACCCGCTGTAGCCGCTCTTCCGATTTTCGGATTTCTTCTTCCGCCTGTTTGCGATCCGTAATATCCAGCATGGCCCCGCTCATCTGGGTGGGTTGGCCTTCTTCTTCCCCCGTCACGCGTCCGTAGCCGCTCATCCAGCGAACCACGCCATCCTCGCGTATAATTCGAAATTCAACGTCAAATAGACTTTGTTCATCAATGGCTCGCTGTAATTCTGCCAAAACCCACGTTCGATCCTGCGGATGGAGATGACGGGTAAACGCCTCCGACGGTTGCGGACTCGTTTCAATGGTCATGCCCAGTAGTTTGAAATGCTGTTCATTCCAGTATACTTTATCGGTCACCAGATGCCATTCCCAGGTGGCCATTTCGGCGGCCTCCACAGCCAGACGCGTACGCTGCTCCAGTTGTAGCTGCAAGGCTTGCCCCCGTTTGCGTCGGGTGATGTCACGGCTAATTTTCGTAAAGCCAGTTAACTGGCCGTGGGTATCGTGAATGGCCGTCGCTATTTCATTGACCCAGAAGCGTTCGCCACTCTTACGGATTCGAATCGACTCCCGTTCGACACGGCCTGTTTGGGCTGCTTCCCGCAGGTCTTTGGCGGGCTGACCCGCCGCTACGGCTTCCGGCGTGTAACAAATGGAGGCATGCTTTCCAATCATTTCCTGAGCCGAGTAGCCTTTCATGCGTTGGGCTCCTTCGTTCCATTCGGTAATGATGCCCGCTGAATCCATTCGGTAAATGGCATAATCAGGCAGGTTCTGTAACAGCGAACGATACCTCGCTTCGCTTTCCCGTAAAGCTTCTTCGGTACGGGCTCGTTCGATGGCTACCCAGGTACGTTCAACGGTTTCCTCGATGAGCGACACGTCCAGCAGGTTCCATTCCCGCGGCTCCCGCTGGTGAATCCAAAGGCTTGCCACCCAATGCCCGTTTTTCAGGAGCGGGAAAAGAACCAGGGCAGCGATACCAGCCTGATGAATGCCTTTTGCTCGGCCAAAGAAAGCTCGGTTGCCGTAGTGATTTCCGGAATGATGACCGGGTTTCCTGATCCTAACAAGCGGGTAAGGAAAGCTTCAGAATCCTGCGATTGGAACCATACGGAAAGCTCTGATTCATCGGAAATACCAAAGCGATCAGCACCCCGAAGCTCAGTCTGCTTTGGTAAATGCTCCCGGTAAAAAACGTGCGTTACCCCCAGCCGCTTTTCCAGAAGATCCGTGGCTACCCGCTTGAGTTCATTGGGATTTGCCAAGGGCCGAAGGGCGTCGCTCAGCTTCAGCAGATGTTCCTGGCGTTGCTGATTTCGTCGGCGTAAGGTGATGTCGTTGAAAAGAACGGCTACCTGGCAATCGCCAGGCGGGCCAAAAGGCAAGGCGAAGACTTCGTACCACACGCCTCCAACCAGGTAGGCAGCTTCGTTTTCAAAGTGTACGGCCTTGCCGGTTTTAACTACCTCGCCATAGCTTTGAAACCAATGCTCTTCCAGCAACGGCTGAAGTTCACGCATCTTTTTGCCCGTAGCGTTGCGTAAACCGGTTTGTCTTTCAAAGACCGGGTTTACTTCCAGAAACAGATAATCAACGGGATTTTCCGATTCATCAAAGAGTACCTGAATGATACAAAAACCCTGCTCCATGTGATTGAAAAGTGTCAGGTATTTGTCCGTCGCTTTTTGGGCAACTTCGTCTTTCAGGCGGAGGAGTTTGGCTTCGGCAATTTGACGTTCGGTGATGTTTTCGTACATCATAACCAGCCCATCCTGAAGTTTCATGTATTGGGTACGCAGGTACATGGGCCTGGTCCCGTAGGTGAAATGCAGGATTTTATCGGTAGGCAGGTTCGTTTCCACCACTTCAACCATAGTAGTGAAGTTGGATTCATCGAGGTACGAAGGTGTGATGGTGCGTAAGGTTTTACCCTGGGTGGAAACGCCCATGTAACGGTCGGCGACGCCGTTGGAGAAAATAAAACGAAAATCCACAATTTTACCTGACTCATCGCGGACTGCCTCAAAGACCGTAATGGCATGGCGAACGGTTCGAAAAACCGCGTCGTGCAATTGCCGGGCTTGTTGTAGTTCCTGCTCGGCTTCTTTGGAAGAAGTAATATCCCGGGTGGTCAGGATGATACCATCATCCTGTTTTGCCAACGACAGGAAAAACCAGTGGCTCGGTTCAGGGCGAATCTCCTGCTGGTAGGGAAGGCCCGTTTGAACCACGGCGATCATCGACGCGAAAATACCGGTAGCAAGTAGATCGGGTCGTTGCGTGACAAGGCTTTTGCCAAGGACTTCACCGCAAACTTTATCAGCGGCTTCATTGAGTAAAATCCATTGAAAATCAATGATCTGGTTTTGTTCATCCCGAACGGCCTTGAAAACTTCAATCTGGTCTGGTGAGCTGTTTAGCGTAGCCCGAAGTAGTTCCTGACTAGCCCGCAACTGGTCCGTACGCTGGGCGATTTGCCCTTCTAAATGCGTTTGCTGGGCGTCTTTATCCGCTCGGTAGGCTGAAATATCCACGCTGATTCCTATCCAGGCACGGATGGAGCCGTCAGCGTTACGGATGGCCCGTGTTTTCACGTTCGACCATCGCCAGCTACTGTCGGGTCTGCGTAAACGTAATTCCATTTCCAGCGGTATGCCTGCCTGAATGGACTGTTGCCATTGTCTTTGGGCGTATGCCTGTTCATCGGGGTGTACGGCGGCCGTCCAGTTCTCCTGCATCCATTCTTCCAGCGACTGACCCGTGTAGGCCCGCCAGCTGAGCGAGTCTTTACGAACCTTACCCTGAGCATCTGTTTCCCAAATCGCCTGGTCAAACGATTCAATCAGGGCTTGGTACGCTGGGCTTGAAAGTAAATCAAAGGCTTCATCAGATTTAGAAGGGGCATGACGGTCCATGGCAGAAAGGAGATCGTGGGCGGTTGGAAGCTTATCACTCGCGATGAAAAGAAAAGCAGCGAGCCGGGGAATTCTGGCGGGAATCAGGGGCTAATAAAGGGAAAACCTAACGAGTATCAATTCAGCAATTTGATTTATTACCCTATGTCAACGCTTGCTTGCAGGAAAATCCTTACTACTCCCGCGAATGGTTTTCTGGGAAAGCCACGGAAAAGAGCCCATACGGTCCTGCCCGTGACATTTTCGGATCGCCGCTGGACTCGTTTCGTTTACTATACGCAGACGATCTTTTTTTCAAAAATCATACTTATGCAAAACATAAAAGGGACGAAATCGGGGACGTATATAATTTTATCTTCGCCTGAATCAGTAAAATTCGGATCAACGTCACAAAAGGCAATTTCAGCAAAGAACTCAACGGGGGTAATGAACCAGAAGATTGAATGAAGCTAACGGCTTTTGGTATAGGAAGTAAATGGAAAGCTATCCCGGCGTAGAAATTTCACCAGTTGAGCTGGAAGCGACTGGAATGAAGCGATGATACGCTCAGGTACCTGTACTGTTGTCCTGAAAACTTCTTCCGGGAAGCTTTCAGGACAACAGTAGGGATTTTTTAAGGTGTAAGATTAGCTAATGCAAGAAAGACCGGTAGCCCTATTGAGCCAGGTAGCCGCCGTCTACGGGATAGTACGACCCAGTCACGAAGGAGGCTTTATCGGAAGAAAGCCAAATGACTAATTCAGCGACCTCTTCCGAACGCCCCAGTCTACCCATCGGATGCATCCCGATGAGCAACTGCCGGGCTTCGGCTGGTAAATTTTTGAGCAGGGGCGTATCAATGTAAGCCGGGCCAACGGTATTGATGCGGATGCCTTTGGGGGCGTATTCCAGGGCCGCCGTTTGCGTTAACCCTACTACGGCGTGTTTCGCCGCTACGTACCCGGGCGAGTGAGCGGTACCCACCTGACTTAAAATCGAACCCATGTTTACGATCGATCCCGAGCCCTGGGTCAGCATTACTTCCAGCTCATATTTCATGCAGTAAAACACGCTGTTCAGGTTCACATCCATGATTTTTTGCCAGCCTTCCAGCGAATAATCGGCCGTAACATTCAATTCACCACCAATACCGGCATTGTTACAGGCAAAATCCAGCTTTCCAAACCGACGAACGGTCTCCTGTACCAGTTGCTGACACTGCCGGGGATCCGCTACGTCAGCCTGATAGAAATGAGCAATACCTCCGGCTGCGGTTATTTCTTCAACCACGGCCTGTCCATCGGCCAAATCAGATACCATAACCTGGGCTCCGTACTGGCTGTAGAGCAGGGCTACTGCTCTGCCGATGCCCGAAGCGGCACCGGTTACTAAAGCCGTTTTTCCTTGAAATAGCTTTTCCATAGGTAATTTAAGATAAATGAATGATCAAGACGGGTAACTCAGCCCGGTTTAGTACGGTTTCAGCCACACTACCGTAGAGGAAGTGTTGGATTCCTTTCCGGGCGTGTGTAAACAGGACCAGTACATCGGCGGATACTTCCGTCGCATATTCGAGAATGCCTTTGGCCGTGGACGAATGGCGGCCGATGTGCAAACGGTAGGAGTCCAGCTGCTGCTTTTGAGCCCAAAGGTTCATCAACTGCTGAATTTCTTCGTCCGAACGCGTATCGAAGGGTTTCATCACAAACAGGTAATCGTCCCGTTCGCGGATATTCAGGAAAAAAGGTTTGGGTAGGATAGCGGGCACCCGGTTGTCTACATCCACGGCCGTTAGGATTCGTCTGGGATGAAAAGGTCTGATCGGTTCTTTCAGAATCAATACCGGACAATGGGCCTGCCGCATCACGGCTTCCGCGTGGGAGCCCCCAGCCAATTCCTTGAGGCCGGATGCTCCTTTCGAAGCCATAATGATCAGGTCGGGGTGATAATCGGAGAGGCACTCCAGGAATCCTTTCAACGTTTTTCCTACTTCAATCTGAATGTCGATTCCCGCATAGAGCGGATGGCTGATCCAGGCTTCTAATTCAGCTTCGTCGCGGTAACGGGCTTTCTCGAAAGCAGGTCCTAATTCTTCCGAGAACTGTAACGCCGAATCGTTAGCAGATAAATAAGCCAGGTCTTCATCCAGAACCGTATGAAGCAGAAGGATGCGGGCTGGATGCGTTCGAGCCAGCTCAGCGGCCACTTCCAAAGCTTGTAAGGAAAAGGGACTTAGATCCGTCGGAACCAGAATCGTTTTCATGGCATCGCAGGTTGGTTTGACGGACCAAAGTACGTGGTTTTCCAGGACTCCTGAGCTGAGACAGGTCGGGGTTTTAACTGATTGAAATCACTTTTTACCAGTTGGTATCTTTTTAGATAAGGTATTGATTTATATCATTTTATAAGAGCTAAGTTGTTCATCTTATAGGGAAAGCCGAGATCTTTTTTTAAGCAGGAAGTTGATACGTTCCAGGTACAAAAATCAGTAGTTTAAGAAGACAAAAAAATCCGTTCGTCCTTCACTCGCTTGTAAGTCATATCACATGCGTTAAACTCCGATCGAAACGATCAAGCGGGTGCAAACCCAGAGAATTTAAGGGTGTAATCCCTTTTTGCGAAGGTAAGCCAGCAACTCCTGGGGTCGGTCGGTTTGAATGAGCGTGGCTCCGTGGGCAATCAGCCAGCCCCAACCCGCTTCAGGATCGTTTTCTTCGATACTTTTCTCATCATCGTGCCCGCCATTCAAACTAGCCCAAAGACTATTGAGCCAGAGTTTGGAGCCGCTTTTGCGAATGGATTGATAGTTGGAGTGAAGCAGAACGCTATCTGTTGCGAAGTTGAGTTCGTACGCCACGGGTTTTAGATGCTTTTCGTAGGATTCAATCACCGACTGAGCCTCGGGCTTCGCCAGATTTACAATCGGCATAAAAGCCAGCTTGCCGCCCAGCAGTTCCCCGTTTTCGGCTTTTACCGTCTCATAAGATTTACCGGCTTTGATGATGGCGTGATCCATCGTACCCGTTGCCTCCAGAATTTGGTGGGCTTCTTTAAAGTAATCGTACCCTTTATCGATGTTGATCATCACCCGGCCCTTGGCTCGTTTCATGCAGTCTTCGAAGGTCATGATCTTTTGGCGGGTCGGTCCACCGTGCTCATTTTTAAGCGTAAGCTGCTGGAGTTCAGCCCAGGTATACTCACTGGGTTTGCCATGGCCGGTAGTGGTACGATTGAGCGTAGCATCGTGTAAGAGAATCAGTACCCCGTCTTTGGTTTTCTTCAGATCAATTTCGACGATATCCACGCCCATTTGAATGGCGTGTTCGAGGCTAAGCACGGAGTTTTCGGGGGCATACCGCCAATCGCCCCGGTGAGCTACCACCAGTACTTCCGTAGATTTGGGATTGTGTAATTGACGAATAATGTCCTGAACGGGCCGGGTTTGCCCCTGAACCGAAAAAGCAAGGATCCAGAAAAGGAAGGTAAAACGAAGCATAGGGATGAAGCAACTATTGTTTCTTGGGATGATGGGATTCTATACACGCGGTTTTTACGCCGACTGGATACGTTCCCAACGGTTGCCCCGAAAATAGAGTTTAGCTACTCTACCTGCACGCTTCATCCGTATACTTCACAATATGATAACATCTTTCATGACAACTAGACAAGCCGTAAGATGCTCTACTAATTACGGGTATCGTCAATTACAAATACGCATGGACCGGAGTACCGTACTAGGTATGAAACAAAAGAAGTCTGATACATAGACTTCTGTGTATTAAAGGTACTCGTTCCCTTGTACACTCCATTCCGTAGGAGCCTTGCCGAATTTCTTTTTGAAGGCGTGAGAAAAATGCGAAAGGCTTTCAAAGCCCAGGTCAAGATAGATGGCCGAGGGTTTCCTGTGCTTGGATTCGATCAAGTGCCGGGCTTCCGTCAGTCTGCGTTCCTGTAACCAGTGCCGGGGAGCCATCCCGAAGGTTTTCTGGAAATCACGCTTGAATCCGGCCAGGCTCCGCCCCGTCAGTCGGGCGAATTTTTCGACGGGAACGTTGTAGTGAAAGTTCGTAAGCATGAATTTTTCCAGGTCCATCTTGTAAGGTTCCGAAAAATCAAACAGCAACTCCCGGAGTTCGGGTAACGTGTAAAGGAGGAGGTGTACCGCCTCCTTTACTTTTAGCATACCCAGCGTGTGCGTTATTTTCTCTTCCGGGTGACGAACGTAGGGAATGATGGACTGAAAGAAAGCCCGCAGAAAATCGTTTCCCGGAATCAAGAGATTGGCCGGACCTGCGTACTTTCGGTTACTTTCCCATTGCTCTTCCAGAGCGATGTTTCGCAGAATATCTTCCGGTAGCCGGATGACGATGGTCTGATAATCTTCGCCTTCCAGGGGCATTTTTGTGATTTCTGCTAGTTGGTTTTTTTGAATCAGCACTACCTCACCCCGACCCATCGCGACGTGCTGATGGGCCGTTTGCATGGAGAAATGACCCGAAACCACAAATACCAGGGTGTTGTGTTCAAGGAAGGCCACTTTCTCCTTCTTCAGCTTGGATAAATACGAGAAGAAAATCAGTCCTGGAAATAATTCAGTTGGATTCGTCACGGAGCAAAGCTACAAAATGGATCTATCGCTGCAGGTAGGTACTGCCCAGAATTGCACCCGGTGCAAACGTGGTGTTGAGGGTGTGCATTTCCTCGGGGGTAAATGTAATGGACATCGCCGCCAGGTTTTCGGGAAGCCGGGACCGTCGGCTCATACTTACCAGGGGCATAATAGATTCGCCCTGAGCATTGACCCAGGCAATCGCTAGCTGCGTGGGCGTACAGCCTTTATCCTGGGCTAGTTGTTTCAACACCTCAACCTTTTCCAGATTTTGGATCAGATTTTCTCCCTGAAAACGCGAGAAGTGGTTGTGATAATCGTCGGCTGGCAGGGGAGCGTTCATAGTTCCGGTAAGTAAGCCTTCCGCCGTATTGGCAAAGGCCACCACGCTGATGCCTAATTCCTTGGCCGTCGGGAGCAGGTCGCTTTCAATCTGACGATCCGCCAGGGAGTAGCCAATTTCCAGAGCCGTGACCGGATATACGCTATGGGCTTTGCGTAACTGATCCGCCGTGATTTCCGAAACACCCAGGTGGCGAACCTTGCCTTCTTTGATCAGGTCGGCTACGGTTCCAATCACGTCTTCTACCGGAACGCTGTCATCCAGTCGGCAGGGCTGGTACAGATCGATGGTATCAATCCCCAACCGTACTAACGAATAGTTGATAAAGTTTTTGATGGCGATGGGACGCAGATCCAGTCCAATCCATTGGCCGTTATAGAAAATCGCCCCGAATTTGACGCTAATGAAAGCCTGATCGCGTCGGCCTTTAATGGCTTTTCCTACCAGCATTTCGTTGTGACCGCTACCGTAAAAGTCTCCGGTGTTGAGAAAGTTAATACCGTTGTCCAAGGCCAGTTGAATGGTGGCCAGACTTTCAGTTTCGTCCGGAGTAGGGCTTCCCCACACCGACGACATACGCATACAGCCTAGGCCGAGTTTAGAAACCAAGGGACCCTCGTTACCAAGTTTGATTTGGGGTATCGTTGTCATCGTGTTTGTTTTTAAAATTTGACGTGACAAAAGTCGGTACGGTTTCTAGTTGCTTTATTTCCTCTACGGCTCAAAAAACTTGTCTGTATGGGTCAGTCCTTGCTGGCTCCTTTCCAGAAAAACAATGGCGTATCATCCGTATGTTTCTTGAAAAAGTTGTTGTAATAAGTAGGGTCAGCAAAGCCCAGACTATAGGCTAAAACAGGATTCGAACCAAAAAGTATCAATATCAAGTAAGGGGGAGTAGGGGGAGTTGTTTTACGTATTCGTTTCTCTTAACAGGATAAATAGGCTTCTGCAATGTTTTACAAAGTCAGTATTTCGTTCCGTAGGTACGGCTGGTCTTTTAGTACATATGCATCCATGCCGGGCATCGCATGCCGCTGACTTCATCCTGCTCAAGGCCACCGCATTGCGGAGGGAGCCACCATGGGATGGCCCCCATGGGATGGCCCCCATGGAATGGTAGGCGGC
>NZ_NMPS01000074.1:0-1581 GCF_002261125.1 Siphonobacter sp. BAB-5385
CATTTATTTACTCGCTTATGGTACCAACTGGTTCGCCAAAAACACGGACGCCGGGTTGATTCGGGTGGAATACGCGGAAGGTAACCGTAAACCCATGGCCGCCATTCAGGTGGATAAACGCTACGGAGGATTACCGCTTACGGTTCATCTGTCGGCAGCTGCGTCGAAAGATTACGATCCCGCCGATACGCTGAGCTTTCGCTGGAAAATAGGAACCGCCCTGAAAAAAGGACGCGAGCTGACTCATACGTTCACTAAACCAGGACTGTATCAGGTGACGCTTACGGCGACCGATCCGCACGGAGCCCAGGGCTTCTCGACGGTAGCCATCAAAGTAGGTAACACGCCGCCCGAGGTGCGTATTGATACGAAATCCAATCGTACGTTTTATTGGGATAAGACAACGCTCGACTATGAAGTGAAGGTACGGGATGTGGAGGATCAGAAAATCGACCCTTCCCGCGTGAGCGTAGCCTTTCATTACCTGACTTTCGGCAAGGATCTGGCGAGTGTACTGTCGGCGGGCGAATCACCACAGTTCGCGGCTACGCAAAAGCTGTACAACTCACTGGATTGTAAAGCCTGCCACGCCCTCGACACCAAATCCATTGGTCCCAGTCTGAACGAAATTTCGAAACGGTACCACGGTAAAACCCATGTGAAAGAAACGTTGTCCCAAAAAATCATCAAGGGCGGCAGCGGCAACTGGGGAACGTATCCCATGCCGCCGCATCCCAACCTGAGTACGCCGGAAGCGGACGAACTGGTTGGGTATATCCTCTCGCTGGCGGAGCAAAAACCTCGCTTACCGTTGAAAGGAAATCTGCCTTTGAACCAACATCCGGGCAAAGGAAAAGAAGGGGCGTATGTATTACGAGCTTCGTACACGGACCGTGGAGCCCGGGGTATTGAACCGCTGGAAGCCAGTGCACAGCTCGTCTTACGCGATCCACTCATTCAGCTTGAAGATTACCACGAAGGCAACGTAGGCGTGACGCCCGCCACCTTACAAACGAACTTCGTCTCCTATATTCGCAGCATTTCGGAAGGCAAGTACGTCCGCTTTAACCAGCTCGACCTCCAGCACATCACACGCATTCGCTTCCGCATACAGCCCGATGGCCCCGGTGGAAGCATTGAAATTCGACTCGATAGCCGTACGGGTCCGGTCGTAGGTACGGTGGAAATTCCCGCCGGAAAGCAAAGCAGCTGGCAGGAATTTACGGCTCCGATTCAGGCCAAACCGGGGCTGCACGATTGGTACATCGTCTTCCGAAATCCCAAAGCAGGCTGGGTCAATTTGTTTAATGTGGATTGGATGGTGGTGGAGAAGGAATAGATGGGTTGGGTTTTATCAGTGGGTATTTGGTCAGTTTAATCGTCAGGTCTTTCGCCCCGCAAGCTTCAGGTTGTAGGCTAAGAACTATTAACAAATAACTATCAACTACTGCTGGAAGAGGAAAACCTCTCCCGCCCATTCCATGGGGGCCATCCCATGGTGGCCATTCCATGGTGGGAACAATGCGGTAGGCTTGAGCTAATCTAGGTAGTTACGGAGAGGTCCAGCCTGGAAGGCTCATG
>NZ_NMPS01000008.1:0-50082 GCF_002261125.1 Siphonobacter sp. BAB-5385
CCCGCATTGCATACGGGGCTAATCACATTGAACTCCTTGGGAGTTAGGAAGTCGGTTGAGGAAGGAGCTGCACGTTTTTAAACTGTACCAAACAGAATAGTCTTCCTGTTTCAATCACGAAAAATGAAACAGGGTCATGTAAGGGGAACGGGTTGTTCGTAGCATTCGCTGCGGACGTAAAAGTTAGTAGGCTGTGCCTGCCGGCTTAGTCGGTCGACACGATTTTTTTAGTAGAAGAATGGTGCAGGATAATGTACAAATCCTGAAAAATGATTAGGCTAGACGAACCAATCATACTGCAACGACAATAATCCTAAAATCAAAACCCCTTCATGGTTGAATACAATTCCAAAGACTGGTTTAAGGCCGTCTTTCGCGTTCACAAGGCTGAAACCATTCACCGACTGGCTCCGCTTCTCGTTGGAATGACGGTATACACAACGATAGTAGCCGTGCTAGTACTGGAATTCTGGCATCCGGGGCCGGACTCTGATCTGAGAAGTATTGCTACGGCTCATTCATTACTGGGTTTTGTGATGTCGCTTTTACTGGTTTTTCGGACCAATTCGGCCTACGATCGCTGGTGGGAGGGGCGGAAGCTCTGGGGAAGTCTGGTCAATAATTCCCGAAATCTGGCGATAAAACTGGCCCATATTATTCCACAGGAGGATACCGACGACCGGGCTTTTTTCCGACACATGATTCCCAACTACGCCTTCTCGCTGAAAAACCATTTACGCGGCGTCTTTGTACCAGAAGACTTAAAAGCCGCTCCCGGTTTTAACCCCACTGATCTGAATCCGGAGCAACACGTACCTAACCAGATGGCGATGCGGATTTTCAGTAAGATGGATGAGTTGTACCAGAAAGGCGTCATTCGGCCCGAACATTTGCTGGTACTCAATCCCGAATTTCAGTCATTTACGGACATTCTCGGCGGTTGCGAACGGATCAAAAAAACGCCGATCCCGTTTTCGTATAGTTTGTTTCTCAAGAAATTCATCTCCATCTACTGTTTGTCACTGCCCTTTGGGTACGTACTTACGCTACATTACTCCGTCATTCCGATGGTACTTTTTATTTTTTACGTACTGTCCAGTCTGGAAGAAATTGCGGAAGAAATTGAAGACCCTTTTGGCAAGGATTACAATGATTTACCGACCGATGATATTTCGACAGGTATACGTAAGGCCGTTGGTGATTTATTATGAAGAAAGCATTGAGAGTTTCAGGTTCTTATTTTTTTCATTTTTTCAAGGGAAAGAATCTTTTTTTAGCGGTCTTGTAAATAATCTAACTTTCCATTAAAAATCAGCCAGTTCGTAGTGCGTTCTTGTGTTGAAAACACGTACCTTTGCCGCCGATTTCGCCCTGTGGCGATTACAGGATTATTCTAATCAAAAATTACGTATTCAAATGGCAGTGGCAGAACTGGAAGTGAGACTCGCCGACCGTATCAACGCGTTGGAAGAGTCATCGACGCTGGGCATGACGAAAAAAGCCCGCGAATTGGCCGCCCAAGGACACAAGGTCATCAGCCTTTCTGTGGGTGAACCCGATTTCAAAACCCCGCAACACATTTGCGAAGCCGCCAAGAAAGCCATCGACGATGGTTTCCACGGTTATTCGCCCGTTGCTGGCTATCCCGATTTGCGGAAAGCCATTGCCGATAAGCTGAAGCGTGATAATAATATTGACTGGAAACCCGAAAACATCGTGGTTTCTACCGGAGCCAAACACTCGCTGGCCAACGTGCTGCAAGTACTGGTAAACCCCGGTGATGAAGTCGTCATTTTCGCTCCGTACTGGGTGAGCTACTCCGAAATGGTGAAGCTTGCCGAAGGTACATCCGTAGTAATTGACGGAGCTTTTGAGAATAACTTCAAGGTTACGGCCGAGCAGTTCGAAGCCGCTATTACGCCTAAAACCAAGGTCGTCATGTTTGCATCGCCTAATAACCCGACGGGTTCCGTATACTCGGAAGCCGAATTGCGGGCAATTGGCGAGGTCGTGGCTCGTCACGAGAACGTGTTCGTGGTCGCCGACGAAATTTACGAATACATTAACTTCACGGCGGAAGGTCATTTCAGTATCGGCTCGATTCCTGAAATCAAGGATCGCGTCATTACAGTCAATGGAGTAGCCAAAGGCCACGCCATGACGGGCTGGCGGATCGGATTCATCGGAGCCACCAAGTGGATTGCCGATGGCGTAGAAAAACTACAAGGGCAGGTTACTTCGGGTACGAATTCAATCGCCCAGAAAGCGGCGGTAGCGGCCTTTAACGGTCCTCTGGATGATGCCAAGAAAATGAAGGAAGCTTATCAGCGTCGCCGCGAACTGGTGGTTGGAAAGCTGAAAGAAATTCCCGGATTTAAAGTCAATGTACCCGATGGAGCATTCTATGCCTTCCCCGACATCAGTGCGTATTTCGGAAAATCAGACGGTACTACGACGATTAACAACTCAGACGATTTCTGCAACTGGCTGCTCGATCAGGCTCACGTAGCCACGGTAGCGGGTTCTGGCTTTGGTGCTCCAAACTGCATGCGGATTTCAACGGCGGCTGCCGATGAGCAACTGGCCGAAGCTTGTGACCGTATCAAAGCAGCGGTAGCCCGACTGAGCTAAGATTTTTGGATTTTATTGCCTGTTTGCGTACAGCCTGCGAGGGAAACCTTGCAGGCTTTTTTTATGGTTTAAGCAAACGACATTCACGCCTGAGACTATTGGATTATACGTTTCTAATTTGTAAATGCCAAAACGTACCTTTAGTTTCAGCCCGGGTTCTAAACCCATAACCTTTCCGCTACCATGAAAAACTTCCGCTACCTTCTGCTCGCCCTGGTATTCTTTGCCTGTAAAAAAGATAAAGACCCAGAAATCGAAAAACCTGAGGAACCTAAAAAGATTTACTTTACTGGCATCACCAGAACTAATACTAGTGGTATCATTATCAGTACGGATTCAACCGACTGGAAATTCAACGATACCTGGGTGGAACAGGAGGAAAAGTTGTTTTCAACCACAAACGAAACCGTATGCACAACTCCGCATACGCACAACATATTCGCGTACCCTAATCCCAGCGATGGTATTTTTAGCCTTTATGTGAAGAAAGATTCCGCAACTCACGTACAGATTCGACTGGTCGATCAGGATTTTAAAGTAATTCTTTCCCGCGATACGGTTTTCACTGGTATTTCACTGATCAATGTAAAAGCTACGGCTCCTAAGGATACCATCCGGATGTACTATAAGTTTATCGATGGTACGTGTGTTCGTAAGGGCCACGGCGATCTGCTCATTCAGTAACTACTCGCGGGCGGTGGCAATCATAACGCCGCCAATGGCCATGAGTACAGCTCCGGCAATTACGACCCAATTGATTTTTTCTTTCAGGAAAACGATACCGAAAATCAGAGCCAGTACGAAGGAAAGATTCGTAATGGGCGAAACCTTTCCTGCCTCACCGAGCTTGAGAGCCCGAAAACTGAATAGCGAGGAAAGACAGGTAATGATACCGGCTAAAATCAGAAACACCCAAGTACGACGTTCAATGCGGGTCACCTGACTAAGGCTGCCCTGCCAGGCGACTACGCTCCAGGCTACAATAATGATGAGTACGGACTGAATAGCGAAGGCCAGATTTGAATCGACGTCCTTGACTCCAATCTTTGAGAAAATAACCACAATGGCGGCCGAGAGTGCCGCCAGCAAGGCGAATACGATCCACATACAAGTCAGAGGATAAGTGCAGACCTGCTTTCCAAAAAGGAGCGTTCCAGCCTGACGTATTAGCCATTGAATCAGAAGGGATTACTACTGGAGGTATCCGGCGATTCCAGGACAATCCGGGTACGGGCCAGCGTCTCGGGGTAGTTGTTCTGAATGAATGTAATCAGGTGTTCGCGTACGTAACAACGTAAATCAAAAGCATCGCCGGAGTTACGGCAGCTCATCAGACACCGAATCTGCATACTGCGTTCGGTAAAGTCGGTTACCTGCAATACGTCTACCTTACCATCCCAGAGCGAATTGCTGCGTAATAAGCGACTGAGTTCTTGGCGAACGGGTTCGATGGGAAGGGTGAAATCCGTATAGATAAATACGACGCCCAGAATTTCAGCGGTGGTACGGGTCCAGTTCTGAAAAGGCTTTTCGATGAAATACGTAATGGGCAGAATCAGACGGCGTTTATCCCAGATGTTGACGACGACGTACGTCAAGGTAATTTCCTCCACCTTTCCCCATTCGCCTTCCACAATGACTACATCATCAATCCGGATGGGTTGGGTGAATGCAATCTGAAAACCGGCTAACAGGTTACCCAGAGACTTTTGGGCAGCAAAACCGATGATAATACCGCCAATCCCCACGCCCGTCAATAACCCGGCTCCGATCTTCCGCATACTTTCAAAGTTGAGTAGTACGGCTGCCGAGCATAAAATGACAATAAGCGAAATGACGAATTTCCGGATGAACTGAATCTGCGTACGGAGCTTCCGTTCGCGGAGGTTATCAATTTTATTGGAATCGAAAAAATGGTACAGGTAGTCCTCCAGTACCCGAACCAGCTTGATCAGAATGACGGCGAAGGCAATGGTAATGCAAATTTCAAGGATTCGGTTGATAGTTACGCGGGAGGCCCGTTCCAAATGCATGAGCGGAAAGAGCGTATTGAACACGAGTAGCGGAATCAGAAAAATCAGAATGGACTTGAAATGCCGGATCGACGAACGGAAAATAGAGTAGGGCAGTTCACGGGCCGTGAGCTTGCGAATGACGGGTACGACCAGATATTTCAGGATGACGCCAATCAGGATCGAAAAGACAATGACGCACAGATTCCAGAGATAATCCGGCATGTATTGTGATAAGTTCTGCAGGAAGGCATTCATGGGAAAACAAGTAAAGTACTAGCCAAGGTAACACAATTCAGGCGTGGAGTGTTTTTTAGAAACCCTCCACTTACTTCAGGTGCGGAGCCCGGCGGGGAATGGTAAAAATTTCCGTTTGTCGTCCGTCGATGTACCGAAAACCCGCCGCATCATAGTAGCCGTCTTCTTCGAGCATAATCCGAACCGTTTTATTCCACTCCTCCACGCGTACGGCTACGTTCAGTTCAATCGAATACCCCGTTTGTTCAAAAAGCGGGTAATCGCCTGTACCTTTTACCTGCTTCTGGTTGTCCCACATGCCAATGGCGGGACCAGCCGCGTGGCCGTGAAAGCCAATCGGGTGCGAGTAAATGCTGCCCATGATTCCCTCGCTTTCGGCCTGTTTGAGGGCCTCTTCCAGTAGGCCATTACCCGTTTTTCCGGCTTTAAAGCGTTCCGTTAAAATATCCTGTAGCCGATTACCCTGCCGAAAAGCTTTTTTCAGAAATTCCGGGACGTCGGTTTCCCCCGGCTTTAGTACGTAGGCGTGTTGCTGCTGATCCGTGTTGAGCCGTAAATAGGTAATCCCGAAATCAACGTGCAACAGATCGCCCGGTAAAATGACTTGTGTACCGGGACGTTTGGAAAACGTTCGCAGGTGATCGAAGCGTTGATCATCAGCTCGCTGAATGTCCACGGTCGGATGAAACCAGGTATCCAGTCCCAGATCCGTTACGCGTTGCCGCAGGTACCAGACCACATCGTCGGTGGTCGTTACGCCCGGCTGAATTACTTTTTCCGAAAACGCTTCCGCAATCAATTCGTGCGAAAGCCGACAAATCATCGGATACAACACCATTTCCTTTTCAGTACGGGTTTCGAGCCAGCTAATGGCCAGCCGGTCGGCCGATTGAATGCGATTATGAAACGTTTTGGGTAGCTTTTTCATGAACTCGCCCTGTTCGGTGTACGTCAGGCCGTCAGCATGGCCGAAGTACTGCGAGAAGTTAAGCCCGATTTTCTTCGGATTCTTTTGCTGAATTACCTTCACCAACGCATCCCACTGGTCAGGATTGGCACTCAGATCCCATTCGCCTTTCAGCAGCGTGCCTACGTCATAGCGGGCAATGGCGAGTTTTTCTAGCGGTTTGTTCGCTCCCGGATCGTAGAAAACCATGATGGTACGGCGGCGGGCCGAAAGCCAGGTACTCGGCAACATGGTTCGCATGACCGGGTCTTCGTTGTATTCCCGCGAGATCAATACCCAGAGATCAATACCTTCCCGACGCATCAGACGCGGCAACAGGTTTTCCAGACGATCTTCCAGTACGTCATCGATTGTAGCCGCACGGGCCCGTTCATTGAGAATGACCGTTTGTGAATGAACAGAACATAGGGTGAATACTAGAAAAAGGCTAAGCAGATAGCGTTTCGGCATGGTTTGATGGGAAAAATGAAGTACTACGGCAATCCTAGTTGCCGCTTACGTTTAAAAGACGAAGAATGGAATCTGTACGTGATTTTTGCTCTGGAATGGTGACGGACTCAACCTGGATCAAATCACACTAGCCATCCGTTTCGGCGTTCAGCTTGGACGTATATTTGGTATCTTTCATAAAGACGTACACCAGCAGTGAAGTAAAAACGGCCCCGGTAATGTACCAGTAGAAGTAGGATTCGTGACCCAGGTTTTTAAAAAGCAAGGCAATGTATTCGGCGGTGCCACCGAATATAGCGACCGTCAGTGCGTAGGGTAAGCCCACGCCCAGAGCCCGAATTTCCGCGGGAAACAGCTCCGCCTTCACGACGGCGTTGATGCTCGTGTACCCACTGACAATGACTAGGGCTATCAGTAGAAGGACGAAAGCTTCCCATGGTCCCGAAGCATGACTTAAAGCTGTAAGCAACGGTACCGTACCGAGCGTACCCAGTATACCAAAACCTAACAGGAGTGGCCGACGACCTATGTGATCGGACAGCAGGCCAAAGAGGGGTTGGAGCAACGCAAAAATGGCTAGGGAGAGAAAAGAAATCAGCGTTGATTCACCCTTGCTCAAATGCACGGTATTGACCAGAAATTTCTGCATGTACGTGGTATAGGTGTAAAAAGCCAGCGTACCGCCCAGCGTGAGTCCAACGACGGTCAGGACCGCTTTGGGATGCCGCAGTAATTCGCCGATGCTCCCTTTTTTCCGTTGGGGCGACGCTTCTTCAAAAGCCCGGGTTTCATCCAGATGCCGCCGCAGGTACAGAGCAATAACTGAAAGCAGGGCTCCAATTACAAAGGGAATACGCCAGCCCCAGTCATGGATTTGTTCTTCCATGAGTAAAAGCTTTTGTAGAATCAACTGAATACCCAGAGCCATCAGTTGACCGCCAATCAGGGTAACGTACTGAAAACTGGAATAAAAGCCCCGTCGCTGGGCCGTAGCCATTTCGCTCAGGTAAGTCGCCGATACGCCATATTCGCCACCTACGCTAAGGCCCTGAAGCAAGCGGGCCAGGACGAGCAGAGCCGGAGCCAGCAGGCCGATTTGCCGGTAGGTCGGAGTGGCCGCAATGAGAAGCGAACCCAGCGACATCAGTAACACCGAAAGCGTCATGGAGCGTTTGCGTCCCACGCGATCGGCCAGCGTACCGAATAGCCAGCCGCCAATGGGCCGCATCAGAAAGCCAATGGCAAAAATTCCTGCTGTATTAAGCAGTTGGGCGGTAGGATCGTCGGAAGGGAAAAAGGACGATGAAAAGTAGAGGGCAAAAGCTGAATAGGTATACCAGTCATACCATTCCACCAAATTACCAACGGAACCGCCAAAGATGGCCTTGAGCCTGCGTTTTGAAATGGAAGTCAAGAGAGCGAAGGGATTAATGAACGAGTCGACTGGCCGGAAAATACGGGGATTCAGGCAGATATAAAAATGAAAGATGGCCAAACGCCGGACCAATACGAAGAGTAGTTCCATACAGAGCTTTGGCAAACAACTACATGTAGAACTTCGGATAGATGGGTGAAAAGAAAAGCACGGAATGGGTTAAGCAATTTTCTGCAACGTATAGACTTAAAAATTTAAACGTTCCGATAAAAACTGCTAATTATTTAAGTTATTTGTGCTAGTCACTATCATTAGTATAACACTATCGTCGATTTATTATGGTAAATGTTGCCTTGTTAGTACGCCTGGAAGCAAAGCCCGGAAAAGAGCAGGAAGTCGCTGAATTTATTCAGGCGGCTTTACATTTAGCGGAGGAAGAAACGGAAACCATTAGTTGGTACGCTATTCAAATTAGCCCTTCGACCTTTGGTATTTTTGATACGTTTCCGCACGAAAGAGGTCGCCAGGCACACTTATCGGGTGAGATTGCTGAGGCCTTGGTTGCCAACGCTGCCGAACTGCTGGCGGGTCCCCCGATCATTGAGCAGGTGAATGTACTGGCTGCTAAAATGCCCCATGCGTAATGTTTCTCTTTGTTTCGTTGCTCAGAGGAATTAATGTAAGCGGACAGAAGAAGATTCCGATGAAGGAATTAAAAGCTCTGTACGAAGAACTATCGCTGAGCGAAGTGCGAACGTACGTCCAAAGCGGAAACGTCATCTTTGAAACGCGTGAAACAAACCGTGATACCCTGATTGAGGGTATCCAGCAGAAGATTTCGGAGAAGTACGGTTTTCAGGTGTCGGTAATATTACGTACCCTGGAAGAAATGCAAGAGGTAATAGTCAGGAAGCCTTTCCCAGGTTCAGAAGCCTCGCCTTCCTGGTATGTAACGTTCCTGGCTAAGCAGCCTGATCCAGCCCGGATTGAAGCGTTACAGCAGCTTGACCTACGGCCGGAATGGTTCCAACTTCTAGATCGGGAGGTGTATCTGAGCTGCCCCAAAGGTTACGGCAATACGAAGCTATCGAATGCCTTTTTTGAAACGAAACTGAAAGTAACCGCTACCACCCGCAACTGGCGGACGATAAACGAACTCGTTCGGCTCATGCAGGAATAAAGGGTTTCTTCCAGCGGGATTCAGCGGAGGATAGTATCTTTGAGTAAAGGATTGGTTCATCGAATCAATCCTTTTTTTTCAGCCAAGCCCCTTTGTTGTCATGAACCGTATCGACCGTGTAACGGCCATTCTGATTCAGTTGCAATCCCGCCGCATTGTAAAAGCCCAGGACATTGCCGAACGTTTTGGTATTAGCCTCCGCACCGTTTACCGTGACATCAGTACCTTGTGCGAAGCGGGGGTACCCATCTTAGGCGAGGCGGGTGTGGGTTACTCCATCATGGATGGATACCGTCTGCCGCCAGTCATGTTTACGAAAGAGGAAGCCATGGCTTTCCTGACCGCCGAAAAGCTGGTTGATAAGCTGACGGACCAGTCCATTCGGGAGAGTTACCGATCGGCCATGTATAAGGTGCGGTCCGTACTGAAATCTGCCGAAAAGTCGCTGCTGGAACACATGGAGCAGCATATTGAAATTCGTCAGACGTCTTCGCCCTTTCTGGAAGAAACCGATAACGCTTTTCTAAGTCCTATCTTAAAAAGTATTACCGAGCAACGTTGCCTGCACGTACAGTACCAGGCTTTTGGTACAGAAGCCCCTACGCAACGAATCATCGAGCCCATTGGTATTTTCTTTGCCTATGACCACTGGCATGTCATCGCATTCTGTCGCTTACGGAATGATTACCGCGATTTCCGTGTCGATCGCCTCCTGTCCGTACAGCCCACTACGCTGCCCTTTAGTACCGAGCATCCGGTATTGAAAGAATATCTGAATAAAATTACCGCTCAGCGAAAGCTGCATACCATCGTAATTGAAGTAGACCGGGACGTATTGAAGTACATAGACCGACAAAAATTCGTGTACGGATTTGTTGAACAAATCGACCGGGGTGCATGGGTTGAAATGACCTTTGTTTCAGCCTGGCCTGATATGTTTGTCCGCTGGTTTCTACTGTTTGCTGAAAAAGCCCGGATTCTCAGTCCGGCTTCCTTGCAGGAGGAGCTTCGAACCCGCGTTACCCAACTCTATCACCAGATACATCCCGTATCGGTAGAATCCTGGAAATCGTTTTAGTAAGGGGTGTTGGGGAAAAAAATCTACGAAGATTAATTACTTTTTAGTGAAATAGCTCTGATTGTCAATAGACAAGGACGAGTAAGGGGCTAGCATAACTATTTCATAAACTTCTGTTGAACATTGTTTATGAGAGCTATGAAAAGACTGCTGCGAATTAGCCTACCCTTGATCATTTGCATCCTGATTTTAAACTTAGTTTCCTGTAAGAAAAAATACAATCAGGCCTCGGAACGTACTGATGAAGCCCTGAATCAAGAACTAAGTGATCAGGAAGTACACGATCAGATTCTGCAATATGCCCGGCAAAACGGTATCAAAACTGATGCCTTTGATTCACCCGAGAGTTCAACGTTCAGCTTACTGGCAGAAATCGGCTTTGGTCATAAACCCAAATATATCAAACACGTTGAGCAGGTACAGCCTATTGATTCAGCAGCCGTTCGTACGGCGGGCTGGAGCATTGTACAGGGCGTTGCTGTGGAAGATGCCCTGAAATCACTGGAGCCAGGTTATCCGGCTTACCAGCAGTTAAAAAAGGAATACACCCGATTAATGACCGAGCAAAGCAAGTCGGATAGTGCTCAGTTGGTGGCGGAATCTATGAACGCGTATCGCTGGATACATCGTCAGGCTAAAGACGCTTCCCGATTAGTGCTGGTTAACATTCGAGGGGCCTATCTGGTGGGAATGGATGCAAACGGTAAGGAAGCCCTGCAAATGCGGGTCGTAGCGGGTAAGAAGGACAAAGCAACGCCGCCCATGGACACGTACGCTACGCAGGTTATTACGCACCCGTACTGGAATGTACCCCGAAGCATTGCCGTGAAAGAAATGCTGCCCAAGATTCAGAACAACGTAGCCTTCCTGGATAACAACAATATCGAGGTTATTGATAAAAAAGGAAATACCGTAGATCCAGAGTCGGTTGACTGGCAATCCCTATCCGTAGATCGGTTTCCGTACCGCCTCCGTCAGGATACGGGTGCGGATAATTCACTGGGATTACTGAAAGTAGAACTGAAAAATCCGCTGGCCATTTACCTGCACGATACCAATGCCCGCTACCTGTTTGCCAAAGAGCAACGCTGGCGGAGTCATGGTTGCGTTCGGGTGCAACGACCAACGGATTTAGCCAATTTTATGGCTGGAAAGCAACTTTTGGAGAGCGATTCACTCGATGAAACGGGAGCAGAAGCGTTACCTCCGACGTACTATGCCTTATCACCTAAAGTACCCGTTTTCCTGTTGTACTTGGGAGCGGATATCAACGATAAAGGACAGTTGGTATACTACAATGACGTATACGGATGGGATAAATCAGAAGCAATTTCAGCTCGCTGATCCGTCTGATGAACGCCCGTCAGGAGTTGGGATTGTTTCAGGTAATCTGCATTATTGGAATACAGAAATAAGCCCGCTCCGCCTTTCAACAAGTTGATCAAAATCTTATGATCGGCGTACGAAACGGCAGGACAACCCTGACTACGGCCCAGTCGGCCCGTTTGTTTGATGAAAGCTTCGCTTACGTAATCGGCTCCGTGCATTACAATAGCCCGACTGTAAACGTGGTCATTGATACCTTTTTCAAGGCCTTCGAGTTTCAGCGAAAGGCCATGTTTACCCTGATATGTACCCATGGTTTTGTAAAAACCCAGGCTGGATTGGTGCGATGAATCGTTGTTAGAAAAACGCTGAGCGAATTCCTGACCCGAATTCATGCCATGAGCCACGTACGTATTATAAATCAGTTTCTTTTTTAACAAGTCAATTACGTATAACCGTTTGTTACGGGAAGACTGGCTAAAATCGGCAATGGCTACTACGGGATGTTCCAGTTTCATTTGCTGGAAACCATGCCAGGCATAATGAAAAGCTTCAGAGGATAAGCCAAGGGATTGTAATTGTAACGAGTCATATAAACTAACCCACTCCTGATCAGGATTTAGGGGTTTAGTAGTGACAACAGGAGCTTTCTTTTCAGTAGTAAACGAGGAAAACGGGTTGATAAATCCAAAGGATAACGCAAGTACGATGGCCGTAACGGCCACTAACGTTAGGGACTTGTTCATTGAGTGTTCGTTTGGTTGGTGAAACTACTTTTGCATCAATGGCGAAGGTGGATGATCATTTATAGCATTATTAGAAAACGGCGAGAACGTCTCTTTGGTTCCATAGTATAGGCCTATTCTCTAAAACAACAACCTCAAAAATAGGTACTTTCTTGTAAACACTTGTAGTTTGTACTTCAAAAAGGTTGGTTGGGCAGATAAAATGATTATTGAGTCTGCGAGGGAAACAGCAATAAAATAAGGCAGCTCCATTTCCTTCATTTTTATTCCTGTACACCAATGGCAGATCGATAAATCAGTTATCATCATGCATCGTATCAGGGCCTTACCTAACCGAACTAATACATACGGTAAAAATTGTATAGAAGTAATAAAGATCTGCTATAAATTCTGTAAGTCACTGGTATTCCTTTACTAAACAAGAATTTATTTTCTCTTTTCTTAAGTTCTGGCTCGGTGATTACAAAACAAATGGATGTCGTAGCATCCTTCTGCCAAACGTTTCACTGATCGTTCGTTGCAAGCCTGTAAGAAGTAGTAAAAGTTCTGCAATCGATCCGATAGCCGTTAAATTCTTTTCCGAAAAGTCACCCGAATGTTTTAGTTGCGGTCAGGGTTTCGTTTTTTTGCGAGTAATCAATGCCTCTAACTACAAGACATGCTACGTCGAACGTTCGTTAAGAATTTATCTGCCGCCGCCGGAGTGGCAGCTTTAGGCGGTTTATCGCGGGTAACTGCTGCCCCCCCAAAAATACGTTTAAGCTCAGATACGCCCCGCACTTAGGGATGTTCGATAACCTGGGCGGTAAAGACCTATACAAGCAGATTGAATTTATGGCCGACCAGGGCTTCAGGGCTTTGGAAGATAACGGGATGACAGGTCGATCTGCCGAAGAGCAAACCAAAATGGGTGATTTGCTGAATAAGCTGGGTATGGAAATGGGCGTGTTTGTCCTGCACAAAGGGGGCAATGGAGCCAACACCCTGGCTGCGGGTAAGAAAGAACACCTGGATATTTTCCTGAAGGGTTGTCAGAATGCCATTGAAGTAGCCAAGCGTTGCCGTACGAAATACACGACCGTAGTACCAGGCGATTTTCAGCGGAATCTCCCCATCGGTATTCAGACCGGTAACGTAATTGATGCCCTGCGTCGGGGAGCCGAAATGCTCGAACCGCACGGATTGATTATGGTACTGGAACCCTTGAGCGATACGCCCGATCTGTACCTGCGAACTTCCGACCAGACGTATGAAATCTGCCGGGCTGTGAATAGTCCTTCCTGCAAAATTCTGTTTGACATTTACCACATGCAGAAAAACGAAGGCCATATCATTCCGCACATCGACTGGGCGTGGAATGAAATCGGGTACTTCCAGATGGGCGACAACCCCGGCCGGAACGAACCCGGTTCCGGAGAAATCAATTATCAGAATATCTTCAAGCACATCTATAAAAAAATGAAGGCAACCAACCGGGATTTCATTTTCGGTATGGAACACGGCATTTCCGTAGGTGGAGCGGAAGGCGAGAAGAAATTGATTGAAGCCTATAAATGGGCTGATAATTTTAAGGTATAAAATTAAGTTTCAATAAAGAAAAAGGTCGCTTATTCGGGCGACCTTTTTTATTGAAATCGGTTTGTCGATCGACTAATTAGAGGCACAAGAAGGCTGTCAAAAATTCCTAAATCTGTATAATAAAACCAGACAAAGTATACAAAATGTATATATTTTTCATTCAATAGATTTTTAAAAGCTCTGTTTTGGCTTTAAAATTTATCCAAAACACTTGTTTTTTTAATCATAAAGTACTGAATTTGAGTCCATGAACGAATTCAGTATACCTCCTGGAGCGGCCGTACTGTTCGTGGATATGAACAGTTTTTTTGCCAGTTGTGAACAGCAGGACAATTTCTACCTGCGGGGACGACCTGTGGCGGTATGCGTGTATACGGGCCAATACGGCTGCGTTATTGCTCCTTCCATCGAGGCGAAAAAACGTGGGATTAAGTTAGGGATGCGATTGAATGAAGCCGTACGCCTGTGTCCGGAGCTAGTGCCGCTCACGACTACGCCGGACAAGTACCGTGACTACCACACGAAGATCATGCAGGTCCTACGCCGGTTTTCGGATCAGGTCATCCCCCGGAGTATCGACGAAGCCATTGTCATTTTAAGTAATCACCGACTCATTTACCACGATCTCGAACCCGTGGCCCGGGCCATTAAAAAAGCCATTCATCAGGAAGTAGGCGATTATCTACAGTGTTCGATTGGCATTGCCCCTAATGCATTTCTGGCCAAACTGGGTTCGGATTTAATCAAGCCGAATGGACTAACGGTTATTTCTCCTGGTAACATTGATTTAATTCTCAGTCAGCTTGAACTGACGGATTTACCCGGTATCGGTCACGGCATGTCCCAACGTTTGCAAAAGGCCGGGATCGAAACGCCCCTCCAGCTTCGCTACGCGGATCCGGAGTTTTTGCGGGCGGCGTGTCGCAGTATTGTAGGCTGGCACTGGCATCTACGACTTAATTTCTACGAAGTTGATACCGAGTACACTTCTGCTTACAAGAGTATGCAGGCCATGCGGCAGCTCTCACGCAGCCAGCGGCGGTCGCCGGAGATCTTGCAGCAGATTCTGTTTATGCTTTGCCAGACCCTGGAGCGTCGGATGGTACAGCAAAGTGTCTTCTGTAAAACGGCCCATTTCTGGGCTAAATATGAGGAAGGCCGAACCTATCAGGATGATATGCAATTTCAAACGCCCGTGCAGGATGGGGTCGCTTTATTTAATCTGGTACTGAAACGGGCTCAAACCAAGGCCCAGTGGAATCACTCCTCCGAGTCGCTGTTCAATTCCGGATTGGTAGCCCTCGGAATTGGCGTACACCAGTTTATTCCCGATCAGCTGGTGCAGTATCAGTTGTTTGAAGACAACGTGCGAAAGGATAAACTCCGGAAAGTATACTACGAACTTCGCGATAAACACGGGTCCCGAAAAGTCATGCGGGGAGCTGAAGTTTCCGAGAACCCACCTATGCAGGATGTCATTGGTTTTGGTTCCGTCAAAGACCTCTACGGTAGAATCACACCCGACTGGATGAGCGAGTGAAAGATTGAGGCGTTGAAAACGTAAGTAACGCGGCTTTTACCCGTAAACCTGTATACCTTTGAAAAAACTTACGGATCACTATACGTTGATCATAACCTCTTTGTAACTATGAATTACCGCAGATTTGGCCGTACCGACTGGAAGGTTTCCGAGATGGGTTACGGCATGTGGGGGCTCGCGGGCTGGACGGGTTCCGATATTGAAGAAGTGAATCGTTCACTGGATCGCTCGGTAGAATTAGGCTGCAACTTTTTCGATACCGCCTGGGGCTACGGAGCTGGTAAAAGCGAAGAAATTTTAGGGGAGTTGTTGAAACGGAACCCCGAAAAACGATTGTACGCGGCTACGAAAATTCCACCCAAAAACTTCAAGTGGCCTTCCAAACCGGACTATACGCTGAATGAATGCTTTCCAGCCGAGCACATCATTGAATACACCGAAAAAAGTCTGAAAAACCTGAAGGTTGAACAAATTGACCTACAACAGTTTCACGTCTGGGAAGACGCCTGGGCTGATCAGGATGACTGGAAAGAAGCCGTTGAAAAACTGACGAAAGAAGGGAAAGTGGCCCACTGGGGCATTTCGGTGAATCGCTGGGAGCCGGATAACGTATTGCAAACCCTGCGTACGGGATTGATTTCTTCGGTACAGGTAATTTACAATATCTTCGATCAGGCTCCGGAAGATAATCTGTTTCCGCTTTGTAAAGAACTTGACGTCGCCGTAATTGCCCGGGTACCCTTCGACGAAGGCACCCTAACGGGTAATCTGACCAAGGATACTACGTTCCCGGCAGATGACTGGCGTTCGACGTATTTCGTTCCCGAGAACCTGAATGCCAGTGTCGATCACGCCGAAGCATTGAAACCGTTGATCCCGGAAGGAATGAACCTGCCCGAAATGGCTTTACGCTTTATCTTGAGCAATCCCGACGTTGGAACGATCATTCCGGGGATGCGAAAAATCCGTAACGTCGAAGCCAATATGGCTACTGCCGACGGCAAAGGCCTTTCTACGGAACTACTGGACGAACTCAAAAATCACCGTTGGGATCGTACGCCTACGGAGTGGAGTCAATAGCGTAATGCCTTGTTTAGTAGGGAAGTGTACCGTTCGTCAGGTATATACAATGGGCTCTGGACCGGTGTATGTACCCGACGAAAATGAATCCGGGGAATGGAACCTTCATAAATCTATGACTCGATTCTCCCGGGAACTCGGGGTATCTATCCCTTCCTAACGTCTTTTATCTATATCAGAAAAGGATTTAGTATCCGTTTGGGTCGAAGCAGTGTTAGGCTCCTACTAAATCCTTTCAGGACCTGTCCCAAGGATTGCTACCCTACATGAAAAAAGTTGTCACTTTTGGCGAGGTTATGCTCCGGCTCAGTACGCCGGGCTTCGCCCGTTTTGTTCAGACTACGAGTCTAAATGTGAATTTCGGTGGCGGAGAAGCAACGTGGCAGCCGCTCTGGCGTACCTCGGCATTCCAGCCAGTCACGTAACCCGGTTTCCCGATAACGATTGGGGCTACGCGGCGGCGGCGGCCTACCGTCGGTATGGCGTGGAAACGCAGGATATTGTATACGGCGGAGATCGTATTGGTACCTATTTTCTGGAAACCGGAGCCATGATGCGGGCCAGTCGTATTATTTACGATCGTACCAACTCAGCCTTCGCTCAACTTGACCCGAAGGAACTTGATTGGGAGCATATCCTCGCGGATGCTCAGTGGTTTCACTTTACGGGTATCGCTCCAGCAATTTCCGAAGGAGCTGCCCAGGCATGCCGCGACGCCATTGCCGTAGCGAATCGGATGGGTATCACGGTTTCGGCGGATGTCAATTCCCGGAAAAACCTCTGGAAATGGGGTTCGACTGCCGCTGAAGTCATGACCGAGTTAACGGCCGGTTGCGATGTCATTGTTTGTGGGAAAGGCGACGCAGAGGAGTTATTCGATATTACGCCCAACACGCAGGAAAAGGGCTTTATTTCCATTTGCCGACAAATTCAGGAGAAGTTTCCCCGCGTCAAAAAAATCATCAATACCAAACGGGGTTCTCTTTCGGCTTCGCACAACACCCTGCAAGGACGCTGCTGGAATGGCGAAGACCTTGTACAGACCATGACGCACGAGATGGTACCGATGGTGGACCGGATCGGTGGGGGAGATGCCTTCCTGGCGGGGTTCATATACGGACAAATTCAAGGCTTTTCCGATCAGAAATCCATCGATTTTGCGACGGCGGCTTCCGCATTAAAACACAGCATCGAAGGCGATTTCAATCTGGCCTCCGTAACCGAAATCGAAACCGTCATGAGCGGTGACACGAGCGGACGGCTAAGTCGATAGGTACAGTTAGCGTTTGGTGTTTAGGGTTTAGAGTTTTGAGTTAGATATCACAATGGATCAGTCAAAATTCTGCCTTAGCTGAAACGCTGACAGCGTTAAAAAGTAATTAGGATAACTGAGGTAGCAGAAAGGGCGAAAGGTTTGGAGCATATCGAACGCTAAACCCTAAACACCAAACTCAAAACTCTACATGGCAAGTTTCACCCGTTTGCAGGTTTATCAAACCTTACTGGAAAATCCGATTATGCCGATTTTCCACCATAATGATTTAGAAGTAGCGAAGAAAATACTGACGGCCTGCTACGAAGGGGGTATTCGGATTTGTGAATTCACGAACCGTGGCGATTACGCTCACGAAACGTACTCCGAACTGCGGAAATTCGGTAAGAAAAACTTCCCTGATTTGGTGGTTGGAGCGGGTACCATTGTAGATGCGGCTTCGGCTACGCTGTTCATTCAGCTAGGGGCGGATTTTGTGGTAGCTCCGGTATTACATCAGGATGTGGCTATTACCTGTAACCGTCGGAAAATTGCCTGGATGCCGGGTTGCTTTACCCTTTCAGAAATCTCCAAAGCCGAAGAGTGGGGTGCTGAAATTGTCAAGCTATTCCCCGGACAAGCGTCTTCGCCCGATTTTGTGAAAGCCATCAAAGGCCCCATGCCCTGGACGGATATTGTCGTAACGGGCGGCGTAGAACCCACCGAAGCTAGTCTAAAAAGCTGGTTCGATGCGGGTGCACGCGGTGTCGGAATCGGGTCACAGCTTTTCCCGAAAGCATTGGTAGAAGCCAATGAATGGCAGACCATCGCTGATAAAATTACGGAGGCCGTTCGCGTAGCAAAATCTCTGCAGGCATAAACTTACTGAACTACTTGTACCTGAAGATCGCTGGTTCCTGGCGATCTTTTTATTTTTGTGGCTGATTTGATTTTCCCTTGAAAACAGCCTGTATTTTTCTCGTAACATTCGTCATCAGCTTTTTGGGATCGGTCCATCCAGGGCCTGTGAATCTATCCGTAATACAAGCAGTATTGAGGAAAAATTTCTACGCTGCTTTGTGGATAGGTTTGGGTGGAGCAGTAGTTGAAATTCCGTACGGGTATCTGGCTTTGCAGGGCGTGCAATTTGTTGAGCGTTACCCCAGTTGGCTTAAATCCTTGCAGTTACTAGTCATCCCAGTTCTGTTTCTGTTAGGCATCGCTGCGTTATTGCGAAAACCCAATACTCAGCAAGAGCTTCCCCAATCTGGTACACCCCGCTGGGCCTTTGCCAAGGGCTTATTTCTGTCTTTTTTGAATGGACAACTGCCTTTGTACTGGTTTGCCATTCTACTCAACTACCAGGCTTACTACTGGCTCAAAGTACAATCCGGCTGGCATGAATTAGGCTTTGTCATGGGAGCCAGTTCGGGGGCTTTCGCCTTGCAATTCAGTTACGCAAAGCTGGCCTTACGCTATGAAAACCAACTGCTCAAACACATCAAAATTGAGTGGATGGAGCGAATCATCGGTCTATTGTTTATTGCCGTAGGGCTTTGGCAAACGTTCCTGTACTGGTGGAATTAAGAAAGGTGGTCTGGAATACCTTTTTGACAAATAGACCTACCTAGGGTTGCGAGAATACCCACCTCTCAGCCCCGACTATCATGAAAATTTTATGGATTTTTACAGTGACCTTTATCATCGGTTGTCTGGGTTCCATTTATCCAGGACCGGTCAAGCTTAGTATTGTACAGGTAGTGATGCAAAAGAACCTGCGGGTAGGCTTATGGGCTGCAATAGGAGCGTCTTTACCGGAAATATTAGGAAGTGCACTCGCCATTTACAGCTTTCGCTGGTTGCAACAGGTGCCCGATGTACTGATCTGGTTTCAATGGTCGGTCATTCCTATCCTGCTGATCATCGGATTTCTTACTTTACAAAAGAAGTCAACTCCTGATGTAGAGCAACAGGAAAGTACATCGCCCGCGAACCGATCTGCTTTTACGAAAGCGATGGTGTTGAATTTGTGCAATCCGCAGTTGGTACCCTTCTGGCTGGTGACTACGGTATGGTTCAATAGCAAGCCGGGCTTATCGCTGGACTCGTTTGGACACGAGCTATTCTTTATCCTTGGAGCTACGGGAGGTTCGTTTGCGATGAACTATCTGTATGCCAAACTAACTTCGGTAAATCGAGAGCGTATTCTGGATAAAATTCAGCCCCAAACCATCCGGTTACTGACGGGTTGGGGCTTCATCTTACTAGGGGTATGGCAGGCAGTACAGGCGTTCGCTTAAGCCTCTTCGCCCTGTAGCTGTTTCTCGTAAAGTTCCCGATACGCTCCGTTTCGCTTCATCAATTCTTCGTGCGTACCCTGTTCCACAATGGCACCGTCATCGAGCAGTACAATTTGATCGGCCAGTTTAGCCGACGAAACCCGGTGACTGATAATGACCGATGTACGGTTCGCCATGATGCCTTTCAGGTTATTCAGAATGGTCGCTTCCGTTTGTGTATCCACCGCCGATAAGCAGTCATCCAGAATCAGAATTTTGGGTTCACGAGCAATGGCTCGGGCGATACTGAGGCGTTGTTTCTGTCCACCGGAAAGCGTGATTCCACGTTCACCAATTTTGGTGTCGAATCCTTCGGGGAAGTCTACGATGTTCGCGTATAAGTCCGCATCCCGAATCGCCTGAACTACTTTTTCCTGCGAAAGATCCGGCAAGCCGAAGCGAACGTTGTTGGAAATTGTATCTGAGAACAAAAAGACATCCTGCGGTACGTAACCCATCTGACGACGTAGGGCCGGAATCTGATACGATTGAATCGGCGTTTGGTCAATCAGAATATCACCGGAAGAGGCGTCGTACATCCGCGTGAGCAAACTGGCCAGCGTACTCTTACCCGAACCCGTACCGCCCAGAATGGCTACGGTTTCTCCGGCTTTGATACGGAGGTTAAAGTTTTTCAAAGCCACGATCCCCGAATCCGGGTAAATGAACGTGACGTGTTTAAACTCCACATCACCCGCAATTTCTTTTTCCAGATTTTCCGTAGAAACCAGGTCCGTTTTCTGATTCAGAAACTCATTGATCCGTTCCTGCGAAGCCGCTGCCCGCTGGATTTGCGAGGTCGTCCAGCCCAGAGCCGTTACGGGCCAGGTTAGCATATTCACGTAGATTAGAAACTCGGCAATATTACCGGGTGTCAATCGGCCCGCAATCACTTCCTGCCCCCCCACGTATACGCAAAGAATGTTCGACAAACCCACCAGGACAAAAATCAACGGGGTGAACATGGAGTCTACTTTAGTCAGACTCAGGGATTTATTACGATAGCTCTCGGATTGCTTTTCAAACTGCCGGGTGGAAAACGTTTCCTGTACATACGCTTTCAGTACCCGGATACCGGAAAAAGCTTCCTGGGCGTTGGTTGAAAGTTGGGACAGATTCCGCTGAATTTCTTCCGAACGTTTGTTCATAACGCTCGACACGAAAAAAATACTGATCGAAAGTATTGGCAAGGGCAACAAGACATAAAAAGTCAGGTGCGGGCTAACGGACACCATGTAGCTGATTACCATGATGAACAGCGTAATCAGGTTGAGTCCGTACATGATACTGGGGCCTACGTACATCCGTACTTTCGAGACGTCCTCGGAGATACGGGCCATCAGATCACCCGTGTTGTGCCGCCGGTAAAAACTCAGGGGGAGGGTTTGGTAGTGATTGTAAATCTCATTCTTCAGATCATACTCGATCAGGCGGGACATGACAATGAGCGTTTGCCGAACCAGAAAGAGGAAAATCCCTTTCAGTAAGGCCATCGCCAGAATGAGCAGACCGTAAATGAGAATGTTATACGAGAAATCCTGGTAGATATTGGCCTGGACTTTGGTGCCATCGAAGAGGAAGTACAAATCCAGTGTTTCCTTAACCAGATCCAGCGAATGCCGGACAATCTGGGCGGGAATAATCCCAAAAAGGTTGGAAATAATGGTAAACAATGTCCCCAGAAAAAGGGTACCCTTATACTTCCAGAGGTATTTATTGAGATAAGCGAGGGATTTCAATGGATTCGATTTTCAGTTGCCAGTCTTCAGTTTACAATTTTCGGTTTGTCGTCTACAGTAGTTTAGTCATTAGCCATTGAAAGAAAACGAAGAATAGATGAGCTGCTAATCAAAATGCCTAAAAGCTTCAAATCTAGCCAATAAGGGTAGCATCAGCTAGTACAACTGAAACAGTAGACCGAAAACTGTAAACTGAAAACAAAGATAGTCAGGATTGGTTCGCTTCTTTGGGAATTGAAGGGTACGAATGCTTGATTCTCGTCTATTTCATATTCTGAAGCCATTATTATTCTACTCATGCAGACTCGCTATGCACACCACCCTGATGACGTTCGGCACTACGATACCGACCGTTTGCGGGAACAATTCCTGGTAGAGAACGTCATTGCCGACGATCAGATCCAGTTTACGTATTCGCACTATGACCGTTTTATTGTGGGCGGCGTAAAACCCGTTAGTCAGGAAATTTCGCTACCTACCTACGACGAATTACGTGCCAACTACTTCCTCGAACGCCGCGAACTGGGTATCATCAACGTCGGTGGCCCGGGCATCGTTTCGGCCAACGAAGAACGCTACGAGCTTAGCAAATACGAAGCATTGTACCTGGGTAAAGGTACCATGAACGTAACCTTTGCCAGTTCTGATCCGGCCCAGCCTGCGGTATTCTACCTGGCTTCAACACCCGCTCACCGGATTTGCCCTAATGCCAAACTAACGAAAGAAGGAGCTTCGCCCGTCAACGCTGGTTCGAAAGAAACGGCCAATGAACGGACGATTTACAAATACATTCACGCGGAAGGCCTGGAGTCCTGCCAGCTGGTTATGGGCCTTACGATTCTCAGTACAGGTAGCATCTGGAATACCATTCCGGCTCACGTACACGACCGTCGGATGGAAGCGTATTTCTATTTTGACGTTCCCGAAAATCAGCGGGTTTTCCACTTTATGGGTGAACCCCAACAGACTCGGCACTTGCTCGTCAACAACTACCAGGCGATCCTGTCTCCGCCGTGGTCCATTCACTCGGGAGCGGGTACGTCGAACTATTCGTTCATCTGGCAATGGCCGGAGAAAACTATACGTACACGGATATGGATCTGGTGGATTTGAAGAATCTGAAGTAAGCCATTCTTAATACGCAAAAGCCCGAATCCAAAATCTGGATTCGGGCTTTTGCGTACGCCCTAGAAGCTAGCAATAATCAAATACAGATTTAGCACAAAAATAATCGCCGCAATGATCCAGCTGGTGATACTCAGCCAGCGAGCATTGACAAAAGACCCCATCAAATCTTTTCTGGAAGTAAACCAGACCAGCGGAACTACCGCAAAACTCAACTGGATAGACAGTACCACCTGACTGAACACCAGCAGTTCAGACGTGCCTTTTTCGCCGTACAAAAGCGTAGCAACAAACGCCGGAATAATGGCAATGGATCGGGTGAGAAGTCGGCGAATCCAGGGTTTCAGACGTAAATTCAGAAAGCCTTCCATCACGATCTGCCCGGCCAGTGTACCCGTCACCGTCGAGTTTTGACCCGCTGCCAGCAGGGCTACGGCAAAGGAAATACCGGCCAGTTTTACGCCCAGAACGGGGTCGAGTAAACGATGGGCATCGGTAATATCAGCAACGCTCTGATTGCCCGTACTGTGAAAGGCAGCAGCGGCCACAATCAGGATAGACGCGTTGATGAAAAAAGCCAACAACAGCGAAAGGGTAGAATCAAGGGTCGCGAACTTCACCGCTTCCCGCCGACCTCTATCATCACGCGTGAAGCCTCGCGTTTGAACAATGCTACTGTGCAGGTACAGATTGTGCGGCATCACGGTAGCTCCCAGAATCCCGATGGCCACGTACAATTTATGCCGATCCATGACAATTTCGGGTCGGGGAATCAGGTTCTGAACAATGGCTGGCAAACTCGGATGGGATGCCACCATCTGGTAAATGAAACAGCAGAGGATAACGAAAATAAGCCCACCCACGATGCTTTCCAGGGCTCGAAAACCCCGGTTCTGAAAGTACAGAATCACCAGTACGTCGAGAATCGTAATGACTACGCCCACGGTGAGCGGTAACCCAAAGAGTAGATTAAGAGCAATGGCTGATCCCAGTACTTCCGCGACGTCGGTCGCAGCAATGGCAATTTCCGCCAATACCCACAAGGTTAAGCCAACCGGACGAGAAAACTGATCGCGGCAGGCCTGAGCCAGGTCACGACCCGTAGCAATGCCCAGTTTCAAAGCCAGGTGTTGTAATATCATCGCGAACAGGTTCGAAATCAGAATGACCGAAAGTAAGGTATACCCAAAACGGGACCCCCCTTCAATATCCGTGGCCCAGTTGCCCGGGTCCATGTAGCCCACGGCCACCATGAGTCCTGGTCCGGCAAATGCCAGAAATTTACGCCAGTTACTGGCTCCTTCCGGAATGCGTACGGAGGCGTGTGCTTCCGGCAGCGAATGTTCCAGAAAAGGTGAAGCTTTCGAATCTGACGTAGATAAAGGCGAATTCATACCAAATATAATGCGAGTTATGGTCCTGCTACCGGAAGTTTGGTGTATCCATTTTCAACGAAGCAGAAATCTAATATGCTGCAATCCAAGGTTAAACGAAGCAAATGTAAAGATGGTTTCGAAAAATCAAAACATTTTTTTAGGGTGCCCTAAATTTTTATTTTTGACTTCCTCAAAAGTACCTTTGTAGCCAACTGAATTTGCGAATGGCTTCATTAACGGAAGAAAACTATCTGAAACTGATCTACCATCTCTCAGGGCCCGGCTACGAAGAGGTGAGTACGAACGCCCTGGCGGAGCAAACGCAGACGAAAGCGGCGTCAGTGACGGATATGTTACGGAAACTGGCAGAAAAAAATCTGATCCATTATAAAAAGTATCAGGGCGTTCGGCTTACGGAAGAAGGTCAGCAGGAAGCCCTGAAGGTGATCCGACGGCACCGGTTGTGGGAGGTCTTTATGGTGGAAAAGCTGGGTTTTCGCTGGGATGAGGTACACCCGATTGCCGAAGAACTTGAACACATTGCTTCCGAAGAACTCATCAATCGACTGGATGCTTTTCTGGATTTTCCAGAGTCCGATCCACACGGCGATCCGATCCCGACGGCTTCGGGCCGAATGCCTTCCGCTGAATATGAGAAATTAGCCGAAGTGCCTGTTCAGCAGGAAGTTATCATGATGGGCGTATCGGAGCATACGGCTCCGTTTTTGCAGTTTCTGAGTAAATCAGGGCTCATTCCCGGAAGTCTGGTACAGGTACTGGAAGTCAACGAGTTTGACCGTTCGATGACGATCCAGATTAACGAAGCTCATCCTTCTTTTGTGAGCTATGAAGTGGCCCGTAATATTCTGGTGCAGACGAAGGTTTAAGCCAGAACCTGTTCACTAAAATTTCTGTTGCTGCTCATTAGCGTAGGGTCGTCCGTTTTTTTAGCCTACGTTATTTGCATTTTTTAAGAAGGGGCTTTGCGAAAGTAGTTTTAGTTTCGCGTACAGAATTCCCCGAACCGTGACCCCGGAGCCGTGAAAATACTCGACTGGTATATATTCAAGCGATTTCTGACGACCTACGTTTTTGTCGTTTCGCTGGTGACATTGATTATTCTGGTGATCGACTATACCGAAAAGGTCGAAAACTTTATTCGTAATAAGCCCTCCACGCACGATCTGTTGTTGGTGTATTACGTCAATTTAGCCATTTTCTGGGCCAACTACGTAAGTCCGCTGATGGTCTTCATTACGGTCGTTTTCTTTACGGCCAACCTGGCGGCTAAAACCGAGATTATTGCCATTTTTAGTACGGGCGTCAGTTTTCTTCGCTTCATGCGACCGTACCTGCTGGCGGCCTCGCTCATCGCGGGGGTGATTTTCTATCTGGTGGCCTATGTCATTCCGACAGCCGATAAAAAGCGACTGGCCTTCGAGCAGAAGTACGTGCAGGGAGGGACGTATTATTACGACAAACGCGATGTACACATCCAGGTTGGTCCGAACGTGTACGCGTACTTGGCGAGTTACAACAACAGCACCCAGCAGGGCGATAAGTTTACGCTGGAAAAATTTGAAGATAATAAGCTGGTACAGAAACTGGCAGCCTCGTATATTGTCTGGAAACCAGAGATTAACAAGTGGTCGGCGGTGGATTACAGCATCCGTACCATCACCGAAACCGGCGAACAGCTTACCTACGGAAAGCTGATTGATACGACCCTGGCCCTGGAACCCAAAGATTTTGGAAGCACGCAGGATCTGGAGAAAACCTTTACGCTAACCGAACTCAATGAGCATATTCAGAAGCTTCAGAGCCGGGGAGCGGAAGGAGTCGAACTATACCTGATCGAAAAATACCAGCGATTGGCTAGCCCCTTTGCCATTGTTATTCTGACGGCTATTGGCGTCATTGTTTCCGCCCGGAAATCGCGGGGTGGGGTAGGTTTCCAGATCGCTCTGGGTTTTGGGCTGGCCTTTATCTACATTCTGTTTTTCATGATGAGTAGCGGTATTGCCAAAAAAGGGGCCTTTGATCCCTTCCTGGCCGTGTGGTTACCCAATATCGTCTTTTCGGTAGTTGGACTGGTTCTGTATCGCACTGTACCGCGTTAAAAAAATACCGACGCCGGAAGAAGCCCCTTATCTTTACGGTTTAACTCCTTCATGCCTCTCACCGCCCCTATAACTCGGCCGATGGTCGAGCCGTATTTCTTTTGATCTGATTGCCATGAGGCCCACTGTTCGCGACTACTTACAATTACACTTTATTGTTCTGATTTTTGGTTTTACGGCCATTTTGGGAAGGCTGGTTACCATTCCTGCGTTGTCATTGGTATTCTGGCGTACGGGGCTGGCTACGCTGGGCATGTGGGCCTTTTTGCGTTGGCAGAAACAGGCGAAGCCCCAGCAGCCGATTCCGGTCGTGAAACTGTTACTGACAGGCACGCTCGTAGCAGCTCACTGGCTGCTATTTTTTGGCTCGGCCCGGGTTTCCAACGTTTCAGTGTGTCTGGCCGGTATGTCCACCGGTTCATTGTGGACGGCGGTGGTAGAGCCCTTATTTACCCGGCGTCGCATTAGTCCCATTGAAATTTTCCTGGGATTACTGGTCATGGCGGGTCTGTATCTGATCTTTCTGTTTGAATTCGATCACGCGTTGGGTCTAGCCATGTCCGTAACGGCGGCCTTCCTTTCGGCCCTGTTTTCCGTGTTTAACTCCATGTTCAGTCGTCAGGTAGAACCCCGCCTGATTACCGCTTATGAAATGACCGGGGCCTGGATCAGCACGGCCGTATTTCTGCCCCTGTACTATGGCGTACTGGCTCCGGAAGAACCCGTAGCGATTCTGCCGCAGGCTGGGACTGGCTTTGGGTCGTGGTACTGGCGGGCGTGTGTACCGTATACGCTTATGCGGCATTTGTGCGGTTGTTTCAAACCTTTACGGCCTTTGTGATGAACCTGACCGTAAACCTGGAACCCATTTACGGAATTCTACTGGCTTTCTTCATTTTTGGCGATGCCGAAAAAATGACGACGGGCTTTTACGCGGGGGCTTCCCTGATTTTAGGGGCCGTATTGTTGTATCCGGTTTTAAGCCGTTGGTCGAATCGGCGGGCGAAAGAGACGATAAACCCGTAAGCGATTCGCAGGAGTGGTTAAATTGGTTGGAACGTTTGAAAAGCGTCTGCGGGTAGCTGAGGGTTTGAAGCTTTTTCATGTTTGAAAATAGTTTGAGTGGTTTCAGGTTTGAAGCTGTTTGAGAGCAGTTTCAAGTTTGAAATCGGTTTTTGGTCTGAAGCGGTTTCAGGTTCATTTGTCTTTAGGGGAAAGTTCAAGTCGCAGGTATTTAATCGGCTGTTCCGGGATCAGTGCCCGGCACTCCTATCCTCTACGTAAACCTTAAACTTGACTCAAACTTCAAACCTTATTCAAACCAACTCAAACACCATTCAAACCCTAACCTGCCTTCGAACCTACGCTCATCCGCTATAAACACCTGTAAAATCTCTACATCATTCACTTTCCCATGAGAAAACCACTCCTTATTGTACTGCTGGCTTTGGGGATGGGGCAACTGGTATACGCCCAGGACGGCGGCTATCGTACGCCTCCCAAAGCCCTGGCTGATCTGGTCAACACGCCCCCCACGCCGGGTTTAATGTCGATTTCAAAGGCGACTGGGTGCTGATTACCGAACGAGCGGCCAATCCTTCCATCGCTGAATTGTCGCAGCCGGAATTACGGATTGCTGGCTTGCGGATCAATCCTGCCAACAACGGACCCAGTCGTGGCTTTCCGCTCATCAATCTGAAACTACGCAAACTGAACGGCAAGGAAGAAATGCAGGTGAAGGGACTACCCGCCAAAGCCGCTATTTCGAACCTGACCTGGTCACCGGATGAAACGAAGATTGCCTTCACGAATTCCAGCGAAAACAAAATTGAACTTTACGTAATTGACGTTGCTACGGCTACGGCTCAGAAACTTTCTGATCTGGCCGTAAACGCTGCTTTAGGTTCACCGCTGAACTGGGTTTCCGATTCCAAATCCCTGATCGTAACGACCGTCCCGAATGCTCGTGGAGCGGCCCCGGCCCTGAGTCGGGTACCTTCGGGACCGACCATTCAGGAAAACCTTGGTAAAAAAGGACAGGCTCCGACGTACCAGGATTTGCTGAAAAATCCTTCCGACGAAAAATTGTTTGAGTACCACGCCACGGCTCAGGTGGTGAAACTTGGACTGGATGGTTCGGTACAAAATATCGGTCAGCCCTTACTGGTAACGGATGCTACGCCGTCGCCCGACGGACAGTACGTGCTCGTGGAAAGCGTACACCGTCCGTTCTCCTACATCGTTCCGATGCGGTACTTCCCGACCAAGGTCGATGTATACAGCCTCAACGGTTCACTCGTAAAAACGCTGACGGATAATCCGCTGGTGGAAAATGCTCCCTGGGGTTCGGATGCCACGATTCCTTATCCACGCAATTACAACTGGCGGGCCGACGTTCCGGCTACTGTAACCTGGGTAGAACCTAAAGATGGTGGTGATGCCAAACGGAAGGTAGCCGTTCGTGACGTGCTGAAAACGCTGGATGCTCCATTCTCGGGCGAAGCCAAAGACTTGTACGCCAGTGCTCTGCGTTTTGGTGGCGTCACCTGGGGTAATGCCAATACGGCTCTCGTACAGGAACGCTGGTGGGCTACCCGAAAGCAGGTGACGAAGATTCTGAATCCTTCCAATCCGGCGAATCCGGTCGTATTGCTCGAACGTTCGTTTGAAGATAAGTACTCCGATCCCGGTCGGCCCGAGACCCGTAAAAACCAGTACGGTCGTCAGGTGCTCGACATCAATGCCAAAAATGAACTGTACTTTACGAATACCGTCGGTGCGTCACCCGAAGGCGATCGTCCGTTTGTAAGCGTACTGAATCTGGCAACGAAAGAGAACAAAGTCATCTGGCGTTCGGAAGCTCCGTTTTTTGAAATTCCGGTGAGTTTGCTGAGTGCGGAAAAGGGACTGCTGCTGACCCGTCGCGAAGCCGTAGATCAAAACCCGAATTACTTCATCCGCAACCTGAATTTCAACGCGAAAAAGAAGAAGAAAAATGAAACGGCGGTTACGCAGGTGAGCTTCTTCCCCGATCCGTATCCGCAATTGAAAGGCATTCAGAAACAGGTACTTCGCTACAAACGCAACGATGGCGTGGACCTGACGGCAACGCTGTATTTGCCCGCGGGTTACAAAAAAGAAGACGGTCCGTTGCCGACCTTCCTTTGGGCCTATCCCGCGGAATTCAAAAGCAAGGACGCTGCTGGTCAGGTCAGTGGATCACCCTACAAATTCAACGCCATTAGTTTCTGGGGTGCCGCTGCATTTGTGACCATGGGTTATGCCGTTCTGGATAACGCCTCTATTCCCATTATCGGCGAAGGCGACAAAGAACCCAACGATACGTACGTGGAACAACTCGTAGCTTCGGCGAAAGCGGCGATTGATGAAGGAGTAAAACTGGGCGTAGTGGATTCGAGCCGGGTTGGCGTAGGCGGTCACTCGTACGGTGCTTTCATGACGGCGAATTTACTGACCCACAGTAAATTGTTCAAGGCTGGTATTGCCCGTAGCGGTGCGTACAACCGTACCCTAACGCCCTTCGGCTTCCAGAATGAACAGCGTACGTACTGGCAGGCTCCCGACGTGTACAACCGCATGTCGCCCTTCATGAATGCCGACAAAATGAAAACGCCGCTGTTGCTCATCCACGGCGAAGCGGATAACAATACCGGAACATTCCCCGTCCAATCGGAGCGTTATTACAACGCTCTGAAAGGCATGGGAGCTACTGCCAAGCTGGTGTTTCTACCTTACGAAAGTCACCACTACGATTCGCAGGAATCGCTGATGCACATGCTCAGTGAGATGAATGGCTGGTTAGACAAGTACGTGAAAAATGCCGGTAAAGCAACGACGCCCGCTGGTTCAGTAGGTGGTAAAACCGAAAAATAAGATTTCATACTTGTAAAAGCGACCCGACAATTCCTGTCGGGTCGCTTTTGTAGATATATGGCTGAATAACCGGAGCTGATAAGGTAGCTCGCAGGAATGGAAGAGTACGGATCTGAACACCCGGATACCATGAATGGATGAAATACACCTGGTACGGCGATCGCTCGCCTGGAAAATTCATACAAATGGAGGTATGAATAGATTCCTTCCTGGTGGTCAGTAAAATCAAAAGAGCAGCGAACCCCGCTGCTCTTTTGATTTTATGTATAGTCTATCCGCTAAACGTTAGCTTCTAAGTAAAGGGGTTTGGGATATCCATTGTAGGGCTGTTTCCATGCGTCCATTGCCCGCGGGAGCTGGAGTCAATACCTGATCCAGAACCGCCCCGGCAACGGCTACGCCCAGAGCAATGACTACAGCGGGCCAGAAACCACGGATGGTCAGGCTGCTCATGAACGAATCGACCAGCTTGAGCAGTACCGCCGTCACAAGCAGACGGACGATGAATGACAGAAGAAAGAACGTAACCAGGTTACCAATGCCCCGGAGAATCCAGCCGATTGTAACGTTGAGAAGAGCCAGGATCACAGCGACGAGCAACGCTTTACCAAAACTTTTTACCTCAACCTGAGGCATGACATACGCTAAACCAAAAATGACGGCAGCGTCGAGCAGTAAATGCAGAATTAAATTCATACTAAGTAGTTATAGCTAGGGTTGAAATATCAGCTTCTCTACCAAAGGCATACCAAAATTCCACTTTGCATAATCTGAGTCATATTTTCTACACATCAATGATTTTGCAAACGTTCTGATTAAGTTTCAGAAAACTGAGTATGTCTATTGCTGTACCACAAGATCTTACCCATCGAAAGCTTTCTCGTATATACACTCTTAAAGGAATTAGCCCTTTCAATCATCTTCCAAACTAATGTCGTGCTTTTCAGCCGCCCGACGGATGCGGTCTTTGATGAGTTCGACCTCGTCGGAATCATACTTGGCTGCATTGTCTTTATGATGAATGTAGCTCCAGGCAGCCCGAATGTGTTCGGGGGTATCGATCGGATACTTATGATTGGTGGTATCAGCGAAAGGAACATCGCCGTATTTGCGTTCGCCTTCTTCAGGATTGACATCCTCCCGACGATCAATGTGCGTGCTCATGGTCTTTTCATGTTAGGGTGAAAATCATAACCTTGAGTAGTACAAAGGGCATGCCAAGGATTAGTTCAGGAACGTGCTAGTATAGTGTTTTTGCGAGTAACGAATAGGTATACGTTTTGCAACAAAACTCCATTCTATGAAACACCTAATTACTTCCAAACTCTTCTTTTTGCTCATTGGTATGCTGCTGCCGGGCCTGACGTTTGCCCAGCAGGCTACCTTACGTGGCAAGGTTACTTCCGGTGGCGAAGCCCTCGTCGGAGCGACGGTTACGGTAGGCCGCTCGGGAGCCCTGACCAATGCTAGTGGCGAATACAGCCTTTCGGTATCCCCCGGTACACTGACGGCGATGGCCGGGTTTGTGGGGTACAAGAATCAGACCCAAACCGTGACCGTAGCTGCGGGCGAAACGGCCACGCTTGATTTCGTACTGGAACCCGGCGTTGAACTCAACGAAGTGGTCGTGATCGGGAGCCGCTCACAACCGCGTACGCAACTCGACTCGCCCGTGCCCGTCGATGTACTCGACGTGAAGCGACTCACCCGCGATGCTCCGCAGGTGACGCTCAACCAGATTCTGAATTACGCCGCTCCTTCCTTTAGCTCCAACACGCAGTCGCTCGGCGATGGTACGGACCACATCGATCCGGCTTCCATTCGCGGGTTGGGTCCCGATCAGGTGCTGGTACTGATTAACGGCAAGCGGCGGCATACGTCTTCGCTGGTAAATGTGAACGGTACGGTAGGCCGGGGTTCGGTCGGAACGGATTTGAACGCGATTCCCGTATCGGCTATCGACCGGATTGAAATTTTGCGGGATGGAGCTTCGGCCCAGTATGGCTCGGATGCTATTGCCGGGGTCATCAATATTGTTCTGAAAAGTGCAGTCAACCACTTCGACGCCAACGTGACGACGGGCGGCTACATCACCCAGAGCAACGGAAAGAATATTCAGGATGGACAAAACGTGCAGGTCGCACTGAATTACGGGTTGCCGCTGGGTGAAAAAGGCGGTTACATTAACTTCTCCGGTTCGTTCGACCAACGCGAACCGACCAACCGGGGAGGGGTATATAATGGCGTCATTTACCCGACCTATCCCGGCGGCGTAGATGATACCGAAGGCTTTCTGACCCGCACCAACACCACGCGTGAAGATTATAGCCTGATTGTTGGACAGTCGCAGTTCCGGAGCGGACAGTTTTTCTTCAATGCTGCCGTACCGCTGGGCAACAACGCCGAGATTTATTCTTTCGGGGGCCTGGGGTATCGTCGCGGACTGTCGCCCGGCTTTTACCGGTATCCCAATGATGCCCGAAACGTACTGGAAGTCTACCCGCTGGGCTTTATGCCGTACATCGGGTCGGACATCTATGATCGCTCGGTCTCCGTAGGGATTCGGGGCGATGTAAACGACTGGCACATTGACTTCAGCAATACCCTGGGACAAAACCAGTTTGAGTTCCGGGTTGAAAATTCGATCAATGCTTCTTTACTGACGGCGTCGCCTACGGTATTCCGGGCAGGTGGTCCACGGTTTACGCAAAACACATTCAATCTGGATTTTACCCGAAAATTTGATGTCCTGAACGGGTTGAATCTAGCGTTTGGGAGTGAATACCGCTTCGAACGTTACCAGCTGCTGCCCGGTGATCCGAACTCGTATACGAATTACGGTACGGCCCGGCAGGTTGGCGTAGATGCCACGGGTAAACCCATTCTGATTCCCGATCCAGCCGGTCCGGTCAATACCCTGTTTGGACCCAATGGTTCACCACGTCCCGGTGGGGCTCAGGTGTTTCCGGGCTTCCGGCCGGAGAATGCAGTAAATGCCAATCGTACGTCGGTAGCGGCATACGGTGAGGTTGAATTAAATCTAAGTGAAGCCTTCCTGGTGGATGGAGCCATCCGGTACGAGAACTACAGCGATTTCGGCTCGACGCTGAACGGGAAAATCTCGCTTCGCTACAAAATCACCGATCAGATCGCCGTCCGGGCTTCGACCAATACGGGTTTCCGGGCTCCTTCGCTGCAACAGCGATATTACACAAATACGTCTACAGTCTTTACGAATGGAGTAGCGAATGAAGTAGGCGTATTTCCCAACAACAGCCGGGCGGCCCAACTGGTGGGTATTCCGAGTCTGCGTCCTGAGAAATCACAAAGTGTGAGTGCAGGTATAACGGGGAATCTGGGGTCGTTCAAGGTGACCGTAGACGGCTACTTCACCCGAATCAACGACCGGGTTATTTTCACGGATCAGTTTGCGGGAAGTAATGCCGCCAATGCTTCGGAAGCCGACCGGCAGTTGTACGACATTCTCTTACAGGCTAATGCGACCCGAGCCCAATTTTTCGCCAACGCTATCGATACGGAAACCAAAGGAATCGATGCGGTATTGACCTACAGCGAGCGACTGGGGCGGGGAACCTTGCGGGCGGATTTAGCGGGTTCTTTCTTCCAGACTCGGCAGGTCGGTGCGGTAAAAGCCTCCGAGTTGCTGCAGGGCAAAGAGGATATATACTTCAGTAATGCCAGCCGGATTTACCTGGAACGGGCCATTCCCAACAAAAAAGTGAATCTGACACTCACGTACAATCTGGGTAAGTTCAACGTCTTTTTACGGAATAATTACTTTGGTGGCGTAACCGAAGCCGTCAATGCGATTGAGCGGCAACAGTATTACACGCCTAAAGTTATTACGGATATTGGTGTAGGATACTCGATTGCCAAACCCGTTCGGATCACCATCGGATCGAATAACCTGTTTGATGTGTATCCTGACCGTATGACCGTCGCGGCGAACTCTAACAGTGGTCAGTTTCTGTATTCGCGTACGGCTAATCAGTTTGGTTTCAACGGTCGTTATGTCTTTGGCCGGGTAGAGATCAATCTGTAACGAAGTATCGAATCCTGCTTTGTAAGCTCCGGCTCTTTCTGGGTTTATGAAGCAGGATTTTTATTTTATATCTGCTTGCTGTTACCCCGTATTGCATACGGGGCTATTCCTGTTGGACCCCTGCGGGGTTGGCGAGGGTCAATGGATAGAGGTTTCTTACCCCCTGGTACAAGTTTGGAAACCTGCACCAGTATTCGCCTCTTTAAGCGAATAGCATTTACGACTAATTACCACGCAGGACAGCTTACGGCAACCGGTTTACCGATAACACAAAACTCTGCAAATCCTGATTTAGTGAACGAATGCTGGATTGCAACTGATTGAGCAAATCGGCCCGGTCGTGCAGATCATCGGCCTTGTACTTGCCGCCTTTACCGAAAAGCAGGTTTTGCTTCCGGCCTTCCGTTTCACCATCAAACTGTAAGGTCAGCCAGCGATCGCGAATGGAACGAATGATGCCTTGTTTGTGCTCGTTACTAAAGCTCTTTTCGTTCAGCATGTACCAGATGAAAGGCGTATAGATGGTGGATTGCTGGGGTACCTCCCAAATGTCTTTCAATACATTTCTCGGATGATTGAAGGGTACTTTCCGACCCTTAATCAAGCTACTGCCCCCCAGACCCCCACTCAACAAACCACCCACTAAACCCACTGCGTTTTGCGTAGCATCGGACGAAATGATAACGGTAGCGATGGTCGTAATGGCTCCCACGGCAATTGAGGCTACGGTAAGCACGTCGTTGCGGTTGTTGGCTCGTTCATCCAGGTACGAAGCCAGCTGATCGGCCCGTTCGCCTTCACAATCCAGCTCAGCCGAGAAAGAATTCAGTTCGGTGGTGACAAGCAACAGCCGATTCTGTAATTCATTCTTGATGTGCAGGCGTTCAACTTTTCCCTCTAGAGAAGTATCAGACTGATTGTGAACTAGTTTGTGTAGAAAAGACAAGGTTCCCGTAGCATTGGCCATCAAAATATCGTGGTCAGAGAAATAGGGTATTAAGTCCGTCGCACGACGCAAAAGAGAGTCCGCATTGGAGCTTGGAACATGCGTATTTTTTAGGTTAAAGGCTGGCGTACAATAACTAGATCGCACGGATGGATGAAACCGTGAACAACTAGTTGTAAGAAAGAATACTCCTAAGAAAAGTACAATAAAAATGTTTTTCATACGCAAGGTGCTTCAGGTTGATTGAGCTAATAGTGCACTGGGTTAGTGAGACGTATATAGGAATTTTTTGGTTGGAATGCCCTTATTAAGCGACGTTCGTAACGGAAGAATCAAAAGTGAGAAATGAATTAGATTAAAAATTACATTAAAATAATTTAATTCTTATTAAAGGAAAAAAATAGCGATTTATCAGACCTGAAAATACATTTGCTCAATTCGTTACTCACCCCATTTATGAAATCTATCAAAGCATTCTTTTCAAAAGAAGGAACGGTGCTTCTGAGTTTTTTGCTGCTTGGCGGAATTATTGGTTTGCAGCATATTTTTGAAGGCCCCAAGTCCTATAACAATTACCTGATTTTCAGGCAGTCTTTCCTGCACGTACTGGCTGGTACGAATCCCTACGTCGAGTATCCTTCCGAGTACTTCGATATTTTTCTGTACCATCCCAGTTTTACGCTGTTTTTCAGTCCGTTTTCCTATCTGCCCATCTGGGTTGGTTTAATAATCTGGACCGTAATCAGTTCCTACGTGCTCTTTTACGCGATTCGTTCGCTTCCCATTACGCATTCGCAAAAGCTATTTTGCTGGTGGTTTGTTTTCATCGAGCTCAGTTTCGCTCTGCATTACCAGCAAACCAATCCGCTCATTACGGCACTGGGTCTGCTGACCTTTTCAAATCTGGAAAACGGAAAAACGGGTAGGGCGGCTTTGTTTCCGCTGTTAGCCTTCTGTATCAAGGGCTACGGGCTCATTTTTGCGGCTCTGTTTGTCTTCTATCCCCGGCCCGGTCGGTACATCGCTAGTTCAATAGGCTGGTTTTTGTTATTAAACCTCCTGCCACTTCCATTACTGGGTTGGGATCGGTTTCTGGAAGTGTATCAGCAGTGGATTGCCTGTTTGCAGGCGGATTATAAAGTAAACTATGGCTTTTCAGTCATGGGTTTGCTGAAGCTAATCTGGCCCGCGTTTCAGGCCGTTAGCACCGTACAGATCCTGGGCGTGTTGCTACTGGCGGCAACCTGGAGTATCTACTGGCTGAAATCACGGGTTCAACCCTTGAATCTAACGATTCGTTTAAGCTTACTGGCTTATGTACTGCTCTGGGTAATTCTGTTCAATCACGCGGCCGAAGCACAGACGTATATCATTGCCGTTCAAGGTGCGGCCTTATACATTTTACTCGAAAAAGAACGGTATCCCCGTTGGGCGACTCTCTGCACGCTACTGGTATTTTTTCTAACCGTTCTCTCGGCTTCCGATGTTTACCCGCCCCTGTGGCGAAGAGCATTCTTCTACCCTTATCTAATTAAGGTGATCCCCTGCACGCTGGTCTGGTTTGTTTTACAATTTGAATTAATTAGTCGTGGGCTTCAACAACGTAAGCACCGAATCTCAGAAAGTCAGTATCGTTCTCCCGTGCTATAATCCGGCCCGTGGCTGGAGTGATCTGATTCTGAAACGTATGCAGGAACTGCGGGCAGTTTTACCAGCGTACGAACTTGAGTTTATCCTTTCCAATGACGGTTCCACCCGTTTGCAGACGGAAGAAGTCAATCGCATTACCCAGGAAGAAGGAATTATCTTTCTAAATCACCCGGTGAATGAAGGCAAAGGTTCCTGCATTCGGAAGGGGGCAGCGTATTCGCACGGTGAATTCATCGTGTATACGGATATTGATTTTCCCTTTGGTATTGATCCCATTGTACAAATGGTTTCGCTCTTGCACGATAATCCAGGCTGTCAGTTCGTATACGGAGCCCGCACGAAAAGTTACTTTAAACAATTACCGCTGAAGCGAAAGGTTATTTCGTACGGCCTCAAAATGCTGAATAGTTTGTTGCTATCCCCCAAAACAAAAGATACGCAAGCGGGTATTAAAGCGTTGAAACGCGAAGTGCTACAGGATTTACTTTTAACGCAAACCAATTCGTTTGTATTCGAAATCGAGTATATGTACAAATTGATGCGGAAAAAGGTGGGAATCCAATCCATTCCCGTACAGCCCGAACCGAATCTAGTCTTTACAGATTTTTCCAGTAAAACCATTTGGCGGGAGTTACTGAATTTAGTCTGGATCTATGCCCATCGCCGCGGAGCAGCGGTTCAGCAACCATCCATTCCTACCAACCATTCCTCCGAAACGTATGCAGGCGGTTACGCTGACTTTTGATCTCGAAGAATTCGATATTCCCGAGGAGTACGGTCAGACCGTACCTGATTCGGAGCAGATGGAAGTGACCCGACAAGGAACCGAGGCCTTACTGGCCTTGCTGGCGGCGTACAACATCAAGGCTACTTTTTCACGACCGGTCACTACGCACGGGTCAACCCGGACTTGCTACAGGCGGTGGCCCGCGATCATGAAATTGCTTCACACGCCTTGTATCATTCGCCCCGCCACACCTTTCAGATGGAGGATATCCGGCAATCCAGGGAAATTCTGGAAGAACTGACGGGTCAGCCAGTTACGGGTTTTCGTATGCCCCGTCTACAGCCCTTTGATCGGGGGAAATTGCGGGCGTATGGGTTTCAGTACGATGCTTCCGTCAATCCGACGTACTTACCCGGACGGTACAATCTGCTGCACGAAAATCCGCAACCACACGTGCGGGATGAGCTGATCGAATTGCCCAGTTCCACGACGCCCCTGTTGCGATTGCCCTTATTTTGGCTATCGTTCAAAAACCTGCCTCCGGCTCTGTTTCGGTACTGGGCTGTACGGACTTTGCAAAAACGTAAGGTGCTGATGTTGTATTTTCATCCCTGGGAATTCACGAATATTCAGGCATATCAATTGCCTGGGTACGTAAAGCGAGTGGATGGCAAGGCTTTGCTGGCCCGCCTTGAAAAGTTGATTCAGACGCTACAAAAGCAGGGAGCTTCTTTCATGACTTGTCAGGAATATATCCGGACAAGTATGGTTTGAGAATAGAGAATGTATGGAAGTGGTTAAGCGAACCGATGGAAGAGAGGCCGTCGGTTCGTTGCGTTTGTTGGAAGACATGATACCCCGCATTTCATACGGGGCTATGTGCATTGAACCCCTTTGGGAGTTATGAGTACTCAATTGAAAGACGCCGCTGGTGCAAGTTTCCAAACGTAACCAGCTTAAAAGTCAGTAAGTCATAATAACGTGTGTTGAGAGTTTACTGTGGAGAAGAATGCAAAGATGATTTGCTTATTCCCGATACAAATTTGGTTTTTCTATATAAAATAGCACGAAAATTAGGACTTCTGCCTGACGTCGCAACTTTTCTTTTACTCGTCGTCGGTTTAGATAATCTTTCTTTTGTCTTTTATCAAGAAGGTTATCTTTGATTTTTGTATCATTTTCCACATCAACATCCTTCATCTTCCCATGAAGAAACGAGTACTTTTCTGGCTATGCCTCGTCCTTTGCGGCGTCCGAAGCATGGCTCAAACGCCAACGTTCCCCACGAATGGCGTACAGGACGACCGCCCCAATCGGGTCGCGTTTACGAATGCAACCATAATGACCAATGCCCAGACTACGTTGGAAGGGGCTACGCTGCTCATCAAAGGTGCATTGATCGAGGCCGTAGGGAAAGACGTGAAAATTCCGGTGGGTACGCAGGTCATTGATCTCAAAGGCAAGCGAATTTATCCTTCGTTCGTGGAAGGATATGCCGCCTACGGGATGCCCGAAGTCAAGCGTGAAGCGGGCCGCATGGGTCGCGGAACGCCGCAGATGGAATCCAAAAAGAAAGGAGCCTTTGGCTGGAATCAGGCGGTATTGCCGGAACTAAAGGCCGCTGAAGTATTCACTACGGATGCCAAAGAAGCCGCTGAATTACGTAAAATCGGTTTTGGCTCCGCCATCACGCACTCCCAGGACGGAATCGTTCGGGGTACGTCCGCACTGGTGGCCCTGCTCGACGGTCGCGATCAGGAAGCTTTGCTGAAAGGCAACGTTTCGGCCCATTATTCGTATTCCAAAGGAACCTCGACGCAGGATTACCCCAACTCGCTCATGGGTTCGGTAGCCCTGATTCGTCAGACGTATTACGACGCTCAGTGGTACAAAGGGCTGAAAGGAAAAACGGAAACGAACCTTTCGCTGGAAGCTTTCAACCAGAACCAGTCCTTACCGCAGGTTTTTGAAGTAACCGACAAGCTGGGCGTACTGCGTACGGCGAAAATCGGCAAGGAATTTGGCGTGAATTACATCATCAAAGGTAGCGGCGATGAGTATCAGCGACTGCCCGAAATCAAAGCGACGGGACTATCGCTGATTCTGCCCGTAACGTATCCGACGGCTTTGGATGTAGAAGATCCCTTCGATGCCAGCGTGGTCGATTTAGCCGCGATGAAACACTGGGAAATGGCTCCCGCCAACGCGGGTTTACTGGCGAAAGAAGGCATTACGTTCAGCTTCACTTCGTCGGGATTACGCAACAAAGCCGATTTCATGGCTAACATTCGTAAAGCTATTGAAGCGGGTTTGGATGAGAAAGCGGCTCTGGCGGCTCTAACTTCCGTACCTGCTCAGTTGATGAAAGTGGAAGATCTGGTGGGTAGTCTAAAGCCGGGTATGCTGGCGAATTTTCTGATCTCTTCGGGTAGCCTGTTCAGCGAATCAAATACGCTGTACGAAAACTGGGTGAAAGGCAACCGCTACATCGTAACGGACATGAACGCCAGCGATTTCCGGGGTTCGTATGATCTCGCGGTAGGGTCACGTCAGAACCTGAAATTGAACATTACAGGTACGATCGATAAACCAACGTATCAGATTCTGGTGGATACGGCAAAGGTGACGCCGAAAGTGACTCGGCAGGGCGATCTGCTGACCCTTTCGTTTAAGTTCAACAAACAGGAAACGGGTGAAAACCGGATTGCGGCGTATTATGATGGCAAGAATATCAAAGGCGATGGCTTCGATGCGGCGGGTAATCCGTTGACCTTCGTAGCGACGTACCGTTCGGCTCCGCCCGTGGGTCGGCCCCGTCCGGATTCAGCTCGTAAAGCTATGGCTCCGATGGGTAAGCTGATTTTCCCCTTCACGGCGTATGGTGCCGAACAAAAGCCCAAAGCCGAAACGATTCTGATTAAAAACGCTACGGTCTGGACGAATGAAAAAGATGGAATCGTACCAAATACGGACGTTCTATTGCAAAACGGCAAGATTGCCCGCGTAGGCAAGAGCCTTTCTACACCTTCGGGTGCGAAAGTGATTGACGGTACGGGCAAGCACCTCACTACCGGAATCTTCGATGAGCACTCGCACATTGGTCTGTACTCGGTGAACGAAGGCACGCAGTCCGTTACTTCGGAAGTACGGATGGGCGACGTAGTCAACTCGGAGGATGTGAACATCTACCGTCAGTTGGCAGGTGGCGTAACGTCCTCGCAACTGCTGCACGGGTCGGCCAACTGTATTGGTGGACAATCGGCGGTCATCAAGCTAAAATGGGGTGAAACACCCGAAAACCTGCTGATTCCCGAAGCTCAGTTCATCAAGTTTGCTCTGGGTGAGAACGTGAAGCAGGCCAACTGGGGCGATGCCGCCCGCGTACGCTTCCCGCAAACTCGTATGGGCGTGGAGCAGGTGATGATGGATGCCTTCATTCGGGCGAAAGCTTACGAGAAGGAGTGGAAAGAATACAATGGTTCCTCGAAAAAAGCAGGTACGACGGCTCCCCGTCGCGATCTGGAACTCGATGCGTTGGTAGAAATCCTGAATAAAAAACGGTTCATTACCTGCCACTCATACGTACAGTCGGAGATCAATATGCTGATGAAAGTGGCCGATTCGCTGGGTTTTACCATCAACACGTTTACGCATATTCTGGAAGGATACAAAGTAGCCGACAAGATGAAAAGCCACGGAGCAAACGGTTCGACGTTCTCCGACTGGTGGGCGTACAAGATGGAAGTGAAAGACGCCATTCCGTACAACGCCGCGATGCTTTCGAAAGTGGGCGTGAATACGGCCATTAACTCGGATGACGCCGAAATGGCTCGTCGCCTGAATCAGGAAGCGGCTAAAACGGTACTGTATGGCGGTGTTTCCGAAGAAGAGGCCTGGAAAATGGTAACCCTGAATCCCGCCAAAATGATGCACCTCGAGAATCGTCTGGGTAGTATCAAAGCCGGTAAAGATGCCGATGTAGTACTCTGGAATAACAACCCGCTGTCGGTATACGCCAAACCCGAAAAGACCATCATTGAAGGAGCAATTTATTTTGACATTGAAAAGGATAAAACGCTACGGAAAGAAATCGATACGGAACGCAACCGTCTGATTCAGAAGTTACTGACGGCTAAAGCCAGCGGTGCCGCTACGCAACGCCCCACGGCACAGCGTCCGCGTCACTTCCACTGCAATACGCTCGGTGGTTTGTCGGAAGAAGAAGGCCACATGCGTTTCTTCGGTCAGTTTAACTGCGATGGTTCCTGCGGTTTTTAAAACTAGTTTGAGGTGGGATGCGGTTTGAAGTTTGAAAAGGGTTTAAGAAAGTTTGAAATGGGAGCGGGGCTACGAAAAGGTGCGAAGGACATATGTTGTTCGAACCTGACACCTATTCAAACTTGAAACCCCTTCAAACCTAAAACCCCTTCAAACGTCACTTTCCAACGATCTTTATATGAAAAAAATACTATTCACAGTACTGGCGTTCAGTGCTTTATTGAAAACGGCTCAGGCTCAGAATGAGGCGGCGGCCAAACCCCAGACGAATCCCATCGCTCTGACGGGCGGTACCATTCACGTGGGGACGGGCGAGGTTATCCAGAACGGAACCGTCATTTTTGAAAAGGGAAAAATTACGTACGTCGGCAGCGGTACGCCGAGCTTGCCCGCGGGTACGCAAAGCATTTCGATAACGGGAAAACACGTGTACCCGGGCCTGATTTCGCCTTCCAATCAATTAGGTCTGGTGGAAATTGCTTCTGTACGGGCGACTAACGATCAGGAAGAGGTAGGCGATTATACCCCCAACGTACGGGCTCTGATTGCCTATAATACTGATTCCGAAGTAATTCCGACGGTTCGCGGTAATGGTATACTACTCACGCAGGCGACGCCCGTGGGTGGCATAATCTCCGGAATGTCTTCAGTCATGCAGCTCGACGGCTGGAACTGGGAAGATGCCGTACTGAAGAAAGATGACGGTGTGCATCTCAACTGGCCGGGTTATTTCCGCCGGGGGTACAACTTCGAGACAGGCTCTTTTAGCGTGGGCAAAAATGACCGCCGCGAAGAGCAATTCCGGGAGCTGGAGAAGTTTTTCGGCGATGCCATTGCCTATGCTCAGGTTCCGGCCAATGATCCCGTAAATATGAAGCTGGAAGCCATGCGGGGCCTGTTTGATGGGTCGAAAAACCTGTACATCGCCGCCGATTATGGCAAGGAAATCATTGAAGCCGTACGCTTTGCCAAAGCCAAAGGGGTGAAAAAAGTTGTCATCATTGGTGGAGAAGAATCACTCATGGCGGCTGATTTCCTGAAAGAAAACAATGTACCGATTATCGTCAATACCACGCACCGACTGCCCAACCGTACGGACGACGACACGGATTTACCCTACAAACTGCCGTATCTGCTCAGTCAGAAAGGTTTGACGGTAGGTTTAGGTTACGTCGGACTCAACTGGCGTACGCGGAACCTTCCTTTTCTGGCGGGTACGGTAGGCGGTCATGGCATGACGCCCGAAGAAGCTTTGAAGCTGGTTACGCTCAATAACGCCAAAATTCTCGGGATCGATAAAGTGGTGGGTTCCCTGGAAAAAGGCAAACATGCCACCCTGATCGTTTCCGCAGGAGACATTCTGGATATGCGGACTGCGAAAGTGGAGCAGGCCTATGTACAGGGTAAATCCATCAATCTGGATGATAAGCAGAAACGCCTGTACCGGACATTCTCGGAGAAATACAGCAAGTGAGGGTAGTTTACCGTTTTCGGTTTGCTGTTTTCAGTGGCCGTTAGGGGTTTGGAATTTAGGGTTTTGAGTGGTGACCGCAGCCGTTTAGGATACACCGCTCATCGCTCGCCCCGATTTATAACCGTCATGGAATGACCGTCATAAATCGGGGCGGTGATGGTCTCGCGTCTTAGATGCGACATATCAAGTGAGAGATTTAGATAGATAGATTACAGAACTGGCCTGCGTCCCAATTGCAATCGAGGACGCAGGCCAGTTCTGTAAACTGAGAACCTCAAAGGGAAAGCCTGAATGGCTGCTGTCGCCACTCAAAACCCTAAACTCCAAACTGTAAACCCCAAACTGTAAACTAACTAATCTTTATCGCCACTTTCCCCACAAAATGTCCTTCTTCTAATTTATGATGAGCCTGAGCGATTTGTTCGAGTGGGAAGGTTTGGGCTACCAGGGGTTTGAGATGTCCGTCCTCCAGAAGAAGTTTGATTTTTTCCAAATCCTCGGCATTGGGCTTAGCCATAAACATTTTCATCTGTTTCCGAAACAGTAAATCGATACCCGTTTCTACAGCACTTCCGAAGTCTTTGGCGTCTGGTCGCGTGGTTACGTAATATGCATCGTCCTTCAGGTGGCCTTTCACTTCGGAAAAGGAGAACTTACCCGACGCATCAAAAATCAGATCGTATTTTTCGGTGGGTGGAAGGCTTTCTTTTTCGTAGTCGATCACCATATCGCAGCCTAATTCACGAGCCGTTTCCAGATTTTTCCCGCTGCACAAACCCGTGACCGTTGCTCCCCAGCTTTTGGCGACCTGTACGGCGATGCTACCGACACCACCGGTACAACCGTTGATGAGCACATGATCGCCCGCTTCAATTTTCCCTTCATCGACAAGCCCCTGCCAGGCAGTCGTAGCTACCAGCGAAAGGGAGCCCGCTTCTTCGTAACTAATAGTTTCCGGTTTAAGAGCAGCGACGCTGTCATCCACCGCTACGTACTCAGCGTAGGCCCCGCCTGTAATAGGGCTGACGTGGCCGAATACCTGGTCGCCAATTTTAAACTTAGGGGACTTGGTAGCCACGACGGTGCCGCTGAAATCGCTGCCAATAATTTGTGGTCCGAACAGTCCGGAAGCCAGTTTCAAACTGCCTGACCGTACCAGTGCGTCAACTGGATTAACCGATGAGGCTTCATTACGAATAAGAATTTGCCCTTCTTTGAAATCAGGGGTAGATACTTCCTTGATTTTGAACTGATCGGCGGAACCATATGATTCTAAAACTGCTGCTTTCATGGTAGGGATTGGTTTTAATCAAAGCCTTGACTCGTACTAAAGTTGTTCCAGACAGACTTTAATAGCGATTTAATGCCGCTTTAAATCCCCCTTAACGCTTAGAGCGGAACTTTGACCCAGTCAATCGGCGATCAACGCCTATTCTTATGCAAACGGTCACTTTCCAGCCTGAAAATCGTTTCGGTACCTTCAATGCCATCGTGAAAGTATACGAGCGTAAACTGAATTATCACATCCGCCGCTACGTTCGCGATCCGGAAGACGCCCGTGACGTTACGCAGGACGCCCTACTTAAGATATGGCAGGGGTTGCCCAATTTTCGGGGTGATTCACAACTGTTCAGCTGGATGTATCGCATTGCGACGCACGAGGCTTTAAATTTTTTACGTCGACAAAAGCATCAGGTGGGCATTCCAGCAGATACGGAGCTAATGGAAAACCGACCCGTATTTGCCGACGTAGATACGACCTGGAACGGCGAAGAAGTGACCATTTGGCTTAAGCAGGCCATTGACGCTCTACCCGAAAAACAGCAGATGGTTTTCCGTCTGCGGTACTTTAAAGAATTACCCTACGAAGAAATTGCTACCCAAACGGGAACGTCGGTAGGAGCCCTAAAGGCGAATTATCACCTGGCAGTTCAGAAAGTAGAACGGTTTATCTTAAGCCGTCGGAATGACTTTTAAGAAGACTAACGAAGGGAGATACTAGGTTTTTCGCCCTTCACTATAAAAGACGAGTAGGTGTTACCAGAACCGTATGTGAAAGCGAAACTAGGGGCTGAGCAACACCTATCACGGAACGAATACAAACCAGCGACTGGATTAAATGTAAGCTAATCGGGTCACTGGTTTCGCTGTTACTGAATGCATTCAATCAATAAATAGCAGAAACGGATGATGCTCTATCAAAATATTGCTACTTTCCGGGAAGAAAATGTACCAACGATACCGATGAAAGTACTAATCGTAGAGGATGAACCTAAATTGGCGGCTTTTGTCAAACGAGGATTGGAAGCGGAGGCCTTTGAAGCACAAGTTGCCTACGATGGATTGATTGGCCAGAAAATGGCCCTGAGTGAATCTTTTGATGTGATTATTCTGGATGTCAACCTGCCTTACGTGAATGGCTTTGACTTAGTAAAGAAAATCCGAAACGAAGGAATCAATACCCCCGTGCTCATGCTGACGGCCCTGGGCGAACTGGAGGACAAAGTCACCGGCCTTGATTCAGGAGCGGATGATTATCTGGTGAAGCCCTTTGAATTCAGGGAGTTACTAGCTCGTCTGCGTTCACTACATCGTCGCAGTCAGGCGGGCCCGATGACACAACATGTATTGCAGGTGGCTGATCTGGAGCTGGATCTGGAAGAAAAGGTAGCCCGCCGGGGTGGCAAGCGAATTGACCTTACTGCCAAGGAATTCAGTCTGCTGGAGTACCTGATGCGAAACCGGGGGCGGGTTGTTTCCCGGGTGGATATTGCCGAAAAAGTCTGGGATCTTCACTTCGATACCGGCACCAACACCATTGAGGTATACATTAACTTCCTTCGTAAGAAAGTCGATAAAGACTTTTCCCAGCGGCTCATTCATACCGTCATTGGTATGGGGTACGTGCTACGGGAAGAGGGGGTATAGTGATCTCTAAACGTGTTTATATTCCAATAGGAAAGTCGTAAGTCTGTTGCGTACGGATTTACGACTTTCTGTCTTCTGGCTCAGAGAAAGCTTCGTTCGCATGTTGATCCGTAACAAACTCATCATCCTCTTTACGCTTCTGACTATGGGCGTACTGGGGTTATTTTCAACGTTCCTGTATTCGACATTTTCGCTGTACAGGCAGGTCATTTTCCGCACCCGCCTGACTGAAAAAGCCCAGACAGCGGCGAGTCTGCTGATTAATCGTCGGCATCAGTTCGATGATTTTTTCGATCAGCTCATGCAGAGCGACATGCTTACCATTGTGGATGAGCACATCATGATTTTTGACGAAAGGGGTACGATGGTGTATACCAACCGCCGGGGTCGACCTACGTCGGGCGTACTGAATTTCATCAAAACGCTGAAAACGCCGCTACCGGTATACGTTGCTTTGGATGAAAACGAAGCCGTAGGGATGGTCTATCAGGACTCGAGTCGGGTATTCCGCGTAGTAGCGATGGGCTACGACCAGGTGGGATTTACGCGTCTGATCATGCTGCGTCAGTTGATGCTCTGGGGCAATCTGGGAAGTGTGATTTTGCTGGTGGCGGTAGGGTACGTGTTTGCTCGTCGGGTTTTACGGCCCATTTCCAAAGCGATGGACGAGGTAGACACGATCTCGGTGCAGCACCTGGACCGACGGCTCGACGAAGGGAACCGTCGTGACGAAATTGCCCGCCTGGCCATGACCTTCAATGAAATGCTCAATCGATTACAGAAATCGTTTGAAGCCCAGCGTAGTTTCGTGTCTCACGCCTCGCACGAACTGCGTACACCGCTGACGAATATGCTGGGTACCCTTCAGATTTCCCACGATTACGACGAAGATCCGAGGGAACTCAAGGCTTCGATGGCGTCGACGATGGAAGAAATCCGGCAGCTGATTTCACTGACCAATAGTTTGCTGTCACTGGCTCGTACGGGCGAGGGACTGGTGGGGCTGGAAGTGATTTCAGTGGATGACTGCGTAACCAACGCCCTGACCCATCTGCACAATAAGTACCCCAATCGTCAGATTCGTTACGATTTTGGCCTGTTGCCCGAGGATGCGACCACGTTTTTTGAAACGTATGGGAACATGTCTTTACTGACTACCTGTATTCTGAATGTGATTGATAATGCCTGCAAGTATTCCGAAGGACCCGTAGAGGTATTGCTGAGTCAGGAAAAGATGATTACGCTATCCGTACGCGATTACGGTCAGGGCATCAGCGAAACCGATCTGCCGCATTTGATGGAACCTTTCTTCCGCAGTAATGAGGTATCGAACGTCAGTGGGTTTGGCATTGGTCTGGCCGTAGTGCAGAAGATTATCGGCTTGCACGGGGGGACCATCCAGTTTCAGTCGCAAGTGGGCAAGGGAACGACGGTTACGTTAAAACTCCCCACCACGTCAAGTTTGAAAACTACCAATGAGGAAAAGCAATAACAGAAAGAGGTACGGAAACGTTAACATGCTACGTTGAACAAAGCCAGAGCACGTACTCTGGCTTTGTTCAATAAAATTAGACGAGCATTTTTTTCAGATGAGCCATCTGGCCGCTGTGGTAGGCTTCGTGATGTAGTAAACCGTGCAGCAGCGTATAGTAGTTATACCGCCGACCGGGTACGGGATCGCTAAGCTTGGGCGTATGGATACGACTGAGGGTTTCCAGCAATTCGTCCTGCGTATCCTGTAAATTTTCCAGCTTTTCCTGCCACTCTTCTTCGGTCAGTTCGTTAATGACGGGCCAGTCGGCTTCGGAGTTAAGAATAATATCGTAAGTAACCGAGTCCGTTAGTTTTTCCAGAGCGAATACTCGCCAGTTGGTTAGGTGAACCACCAGTTCGGCTAGGTTATGCACCTGAGGCGAGGGGCGATAGACCGCCATTTCGGCGGTTACGTCCGTCAAAATTTCACGGGTGCTGGGTCCGTGCCAGGCTTCTCCGTCATAGATCGCTTGTAATAAACCAGTAATACGTTCTACTTCTACTCGCATGATTGATGAGGCGTTTGTCGTAAGGTTATGATACGGCAACAATAGGATGGAAAATGAAGAAAAATAACCAGTTGGCGTCGATTCTTCTCAAAAAAGACCGTTTTTGAGTTTAGTTTATCAAGGCGGGCTGGGTAGTACTAGAGAAATGATTGGTTAGGGAAAAAGCTGATCCTGAGAGGCTCGGGAAACTCATGAATGACAATTTGAATAAAAATAGTATGCGTGTGAATAACCGTAGGAATTTCCTCAAAAAATCTGTGCTAGGCGTCATGGGTTCGGTATGGAGCAGTGAACTAGTATATGCACTGCCTAAGGGTTACGTACCGCTTGGAATACATCCATTGGATAATGACAAGGAAGCCCTGAAAGGGAAAAGTCCGGAGATGGTGGTACTCAACGACCGCCCCTGGAATGTGGAAGCCCCGGCTCATTTACTCGATGATGCCGTGACGCCCGCCGAGAAGATGTTTATTCGGAATAACGGCATCGTTCCCGAAACCATCGATAGCAAAAACTGGACGCTCACCATCAAGGGGGAATCGGTGAAGGCTACAAAAACGTACACCCTCGAAGACTGAAGAAACGCTTTAAAGTCCATACCTACCAACTCACGCTTGAATGCGGGGGAAATGGCCGGGCCGGGTACTTTCCCAGCACCTCGGGAAACCAGTGGACGCAGGGCGGCATCAGCTGTGCGGAATGGACGGGTGTACGGCTAAAAGATATATTGGCCGATGCGGGTATTAAAGATGATGCCGTCTATATCGGTTACTACGGAAAAGATATTCACCCCAGTCGGGAGCCGGGTAAGGTCGTTATCTCGCGGGGTGTACCGATCAAAAAAGCCCTGGAAGACGAAACGCTGATTGCCTGGGCCATGAACGGAAAGGACATTCCCGTCGTGCATGGCTTTCCCTTGCGACTGGTTATCGGTGGCTGGCCCGCGTCCGTATCCGGCAAATGGCTCCATACGATTGCGGTTCGGAATAAAGTACACGATGGCCCTAAAATGACGGGCAAGAGCTATAAGGTTCCCATTGAACCCGTAGAGCCCGGGGTTGATCCGCCGGAAAATCAGTTTCGTATCATCGAATCAATGCCGGTGAAATCGCTCATTACGTATCCCCAAACCGGAGCGATGCTGGAGCTAGGAAAAACGCTGCAACTGCGGGGCCATGCCTGGGCGGGTGATCTGGAAGTAAAAAACCTGGACGTGTCGATTGACTTTGGGGCCACCTGGCAAAAAGCTCAGCTACAGGCTCCGAAAAACCGTCTGGCCTGGCAACACTGGTCCGCTGACGTACAATTTCCCCGAAAAGGCTATTACGAAGTCTGGGCTCGGGCGACGGACTCGCAAGGGGTGAGCCAACCGATGGTCATGCCCCAGTGGAATCCAGAAGGCTACATCAATAATTCCTGCCACCGGATTGCGGTAAAGATTGTTTAACCCCAGTATACTGGGAATGTTGAAAGACTTGTGACTATGAAATACCTGCTCATTTTGTCCGCATTTGTGTTGCTGGGGAGCGTAGCCTTTACGACTCGGATTCCGGCGGAGGCTACTACAGGCCGGGTGTGGGCGGATTCTGTGAAGAAGGATACGGAAACGGGTCTGGCCGTTGATTCAAACCTGCCCCTGATTAAAGCCCATTGTACCGCCTGCCATTCCAGCAAGCTGATTACGCAGAACAAGTTTACCCGCACGGGCTGGGTGGACAAGATTCGCTGGATGCAGAAATACCATAAACTCTGGGATCTGGGACCCTCGGAAGTGGCCGTACTGGATTACCTGGAAAAGTATTACGGCCCTTCCAAACAAACCTTTGATGGAAGAAGGAAGCCGCTGGAGAAACCGAGTTGGTATAGGTTGAGGTGAGTTTTCAGTTTTCAGTTTTCAGTTTTCAGTTT
>NZ_NMPS01000075.1:0-6532 GCF_002261125.1 Siphonobacter sp. BAB-5385
AAAACTCAAAACTCAAAACTCAAAACTCAAAACCGCAGCGGCGGCCGCTCAAAACCCTAAACTCCCCCAACAAAAAACCCCGGTAACACCGGGGCCTTTCTGCCTAACCATTAAACATTTCAACTAAACACTAAAGCCGGGTCGGCCTCTTGCTAGTAAAGAGACGACCCGGCTTTATACTTACTCTTATACGCTAAGCTAAAATTTCCCGGATTTCAGGACGGTACAGGATACCATACTAGATTACCACGTTGACAATCCGCTTGGGTACCACCACCACTTTCTTGGGGGTTTTGCCTTCCAGCCACTTCTGTACCGTTTCATTGGCCAGTACTTCCGCTTCAATGTCTTTCGGCTGAGCGTCAGCGGCAAAGGTTAGCGTGGCCCGTACTTTTCCGTTGATCTGGATCGGATAATCGAAGGAGTTTTCGACCAGATACGCCGGGTTGAATACGGGGAATGGCTGCTTCGTTACGGTACCGGGTTCGTTCCCCAAGGCTACCCACAATTCTTCACAAATGTGCGGAGCAAAGGGAGCCAGAATCCGAACAAAATCGCTCAGAATGACTTTCTTGTTACATTTCAGCGTAGTCAGTTCATTGGCCAGTACCATGAAAGCCGGTACGGACGTGTTGAAGGACAGGACTTCAATGTCCTCGCCTACTTTCTTGATTGCCTTATGCAGAGCTTTCAGTTCTTCGGGCGTGGGTTGCTGATCCGTGACCAGGTATTTACCCGTCTGATCTTCGTAGAACAACCGCCAGAGTTTCCGCAGGAAATTGAACGTTCCGCTGATGCCATTAGTATTCCAGGGTTTGGAATCCGTCAGTGGCCCAAGGAACATTTCGTACAGGCGTAAAGTATCGGCTCCGTATTTTTCTACTACATCATCAGGATTCACGACGTTGAATTTGGACTTGGACATTTTCTCCACTTCCCAGCCGCAAACAAACTTATCGCCGTCCATGATAAACAGGGCATCTTCGGGAACGTCCGTACGCGAAGCCCTGAATTTTTCTACATCCAGTACGTCCTGTTCTACGATGTTCACGTCCACGTGTAGCGGGGTGACGTCGTATTTGTCTTTCAATTCAAAGCTCACGAACGTTACTGGCTGTGATTCTTTCACCCGGTATATAAAGTTCGAACGCCCCTGAATCATCCCCTGGTTGACCAGTTTTTTGGCAAACTCTTCTTCGGGAGCAATGCCGATGTCTTTCAGGAATTTATTCCAGAAACGTGAGTATAGCAGGTGACCCGTCGCGTGTTCCGATCCTCCTACGTACAGATCAATGTTCTGCCAGTAGTCAATGGCTTCTTTCGAGGCCAGTTCGTTTCCGTTTTTCGGATCCATATACCGGAACCAGTACCACGACGAACCCGCCCAGCCCGGCATTGTACTCAGCTCGTACTCATACTCGCCTTTGTACTTCCAATCGGCAGCCCGGCCCAGCGGTGGTTCGCCCGTTTCGGTCGGCAGGTATTTGTCAACGGCGGGTAATTCCAGCGGCAGATCGCTTTCGTCGATTAGATACGGTAAGCCATTTTTGAAGTACACCGGTACGGGCTCACCCCAGTACCGCTGGCGACTGAATACGGCATCCCGCATCCGGTAGTTGACTTTCCCTTTGCCAAGGCCACGTTCTTCCAGCCAGTTCGTCAGCGTTTGTGTCGCTTCCTTGTACGTCATTCCGTTAATGATGCCGGAATTGATATACTGACCTTCTTTGGTAGCATCCGCCTGCTGATCGATGTCTTTCTGAGCATCCAGAATCGGTACGATGGGCAGATCGAAGTGTGTGGCAAAATTCCAGTCCCGCTGATCGCCGGAAGGCACGCCCATGACGGCACCCGTTCCGTAACCAGCCAGTACATAATCAGCCAGATAGATAGGGACTTTCGCTTCGTTAAATGGATTGATGACGTAGCTACCCGTAAAGACGCCGGATATTTTCTTCACTTCCATCATCCGATCCAGCTCCGAGCGGCGTTTGGTGGCATCTACGTACGCATCCACGGCTTCTTTCTGCTCGGGCGTCGTCAGCGAAGGCACCAGTTCGTGTTCGGGAGCGATTACCATGAAGCTCACGCCATAGATGGTATCCACCCGCGTCGTAAACACTTCAATTGTCTGTTCCTGACCTTCCACCTGAAACTTTACGCTGGCACCCTGCGAACGGCCAATCCAGTTGCGTTGCTGTTCTTTGATTGATTCCGACCAGTCGATCGTATCCAGACCATTCAGTAAACGGTCGGCGTAGGCCGTAATCCGCATCATCCACTGACGCATCAGTTTCTTTTCAACCGGAAAACCGCCACGTTCGGATACGCCGTCCTTCACCTCATCGTTAGCCAGAACGGTACCCAAACCCGGACACCAGTTCACGACGGCATCGGCCAGATACGTCAGACGATACTTCAGCGTAATTTCGTACTGCTCCTGTTCGCTTTTCGCCTGCCATTCTTCCGCTGTAAATACGGGTGCGTCTTCGTCGCAAACGGCATTTACACCTTTCGACCCCTTTTGGGCGAAGGTTTCCGTAAGCGTCGTGATAGGCAGAGCTTTGTCGGCGTCTTTGTCGTAATAGTGGTTGAACAATTGCATAAAAATCCACTGCGTCCATTTGTAATAATCGGCATTGGACGTGCGAACTTCCCGACTCCAGTCGAAGCTGAAACCGATGTTCTTCAATTGTTCAATATATCGGGTAATGTTTTGTTCGGTCGTAATGGCCGGGTGTTGCCCCGTCTGAATGGCGTACTGTTCGGCAGGTAGACCAAAACTGTCGAAACCCATCGGGTGCAGAACGTTGAATCCCTTCATCCGCTTGTACCGACTGAAAATATCGCTGGCGATGTAGCCCAGCGGGTGCCCTACGTGCAGACCCGCTCCGGAAGGGTACGGAAACATATCCAGCACATAGTACTTGGGTAATTCAGACTGGTTTTCGACGCGGTAGGTCTGGTTTTTCTCCCAGAACTCCTGCCATTTCTTCTCAATATCGCGAAAAGCGTACTCCATTGGTCAGTGTTCAGTTTACGGTTTTCAGCTTCTGAAACCGGTTTCAAGCCGCGAAAGTACGGAAATTTGAGCAGAAGGTAAGGAAGCTTTACATACCTTCCGCTTCCGGATTACCTAAACTTAATCCTGGAGCGATTCCAGATACTTTAAAGCGGCCTTGATTTCGCTATATGAAACGGCTTCGCCCAAGGCCAGTTTTATTTCACCTAACGACTGCTGGGGATGTTCCCGCACGTACTCAATGGTTGGCATCAATCGAGTTTTCGGGTATAGATCATACACATCCAGCTCGCCCACACCCACGTAATGCAGCAGGTGTCCTTCGATAGTACCGACATTCAGACCGCGTTCCTCGGCAATTTCTTCCAGTGTTTTCCCGTCCTGAAACAGCTCGAAGCTGACGCGTTTGGTATCTACCTTTTCTTTCTTCAGCGGAATCTCAATGACTTCTTTTTCTACCCGATTTTCTTCGCAGTACTCCTGAATGATCTCAATGATTTCCGACCCAAATTCTTTGACTTTTGCCTTACCAATCCCTTTCACAGTTTCCAGTTCGGCCAGTGTGGTAGGCAGTACTTCCACTAATTCAACGAGTGATTTTTGGGGCAAAATGATGTATACCGGCACATCCCGTTCCGCCGCCTGACTGTCCCGCCAGGTCTTCAAGGCGTAGTACAGCTCGGGGTGAGCCATGTCTTTACTTGCTCTGGGGCTCGATTTACTACTGGTCGCGGCCGCTTTGGTTCGCACCTTGAAATCAATATCCGCATTGGCTTTCGCCCGCAGGTAATCGCTGGTCGTAAAGCCTTTCATGCCAGCCTGTAACGTCGCTCGCTTGATAGCCACGAGTCGCTGGTAGTTTTCCAGAGCCTGCCCCACTGACTTTTTCACCAGTTGGTTGTCCGTTTCCACGTCCAGCGTCTCGGCGTCAAAAATGCTTTCAAATTTTTCCAGAAAGTACTGACAGCCTTTTTGTACGCGGCTCATCAAAGCCTCCTGTTCTTCCGGCAAGCCTCCCTGCTGAAAATACTGCGACAATTGCTGCTGAAATTTTCCGGAAACGCTATCAATCGCCTCTTCGGAAGCGGTTCGAATCCGTTGCAGGGCCTGACGAATGGCCGGATTGATTACCGTCTGATGCGTATCAAGCAGTCGGCCCAAATACTGTCTGGTCGAGCGAATTTCCGAGAAGTTGAACAGTTCGTATAAAATCGTTTGCTGAAAGGCAATTTTGGCTTCTCTCAGTTGTTTTTCATCAGGAATCTGCTGGCTGGCCGCCCGGTTATACGCGGATACCAATCCATCCGTTTTGACACTGCTCAACGAAAGTGGATTTCGCAGCACCATGCCTTCAAAACTTTTGCAGCGACTCAGGGCTACGTATACCTGTCCGTGGGCGAAGGAAAGATTGGCGTCGATAATGGCTTTTTCGAAGGTCAGTCCCTGACTTTTGTGAATTGTAATGGCCCAGGCTAGTTTTAGCGGCATCTGAGTGAAGCTGCCAATTACCTGCTCTTCAATCTCTTTCGTTTCTGCATTCAGGATGTACTTCACATTTTGCCATTCCACGGGCTGTACTGGAATTTCGGCGTAATCTTCCTTGCACTTGACGTAAATGGTTTCGTCTTCGATGCGGGTAATTCGACCGATTTTCCCGTTATAAAACAGCTTGTCCCGTGAAGCGTCGTTTTTAACGAACATTACCTGGGCATTGATTTTCAGCGTCAGTTCTGGTTCGGTAGGATAGGCATACGTCGGGAATTCATCCTTGATTGTAGCTTCAAACGTATATTTCTTGCCCTTTAGCTCATCTAATTTTACTTTGTTGATTTTCAGAGCCGTATCGTTATGGGTAGTCAGCGTAATGTACCCTTCGTCTTCCTTCGGTTTAAAATCCGGAATATGCCGCTGATTGAGGGCCTGCAAGGTTTCGGTACTCAACTGATTTTCCCGAATCTGATTCAGTAAGTCAATAAAAAAGGTATCTGACTGCCGGTAAATGTGCGTTAGTTCAATCCGGACGGGATTACTTTCCTGCAAAGCCCGGCTACTGAAAAAATAGACGGAGTTGTAATAAGGTTTTAGTAAGGCCCATTCTTCGTCTTTAATCACCGGTGAGAGCTGGTGCAAGTCGCCAATCATCAGCAACTGTACGCCGCCGAAGGGTAAGTCCCGATTCTTGTACCGCCGCAGAACGTCGTCGATTCCGTCGAGCGTATCGGCCCGCACCATACTGATTTCATCAATGACCAGTAAATCCAGGCTTTTGATGAGGTTGATTTTTTCCTTGCCGAAACGAAACTGCCGCTGCGTCGAGCCGTCGGGTACGTACGGACCAAAGGGTAGCTGAAAAAAAGAGTGAATCGTAACGCCCCCGGCATTGATGGCAGCTACTCCCGTAGGAGCGACAATGGCCATTCGCTTTTGCAGGGTTTTCTTTAATCCGTGTAAAAAGGTAGTCTTTCCGGTACCGGCTTTTCCGGTCAGAAAAATGTTTTTATTGGTAAAATGGATGAACTCGGCTGCCAGTTGTAAGGGCGTATTGGATTCCATAATGCAGTGTAAGAAGCTCGGCAAAACTGAATAAAAAACACCTTCAGTCTTTTCAAAGACCAAAGGTACTGAGGGAACGGTAAAGGTGCTTGCCGCTTTTTTAACCGTTAGGGCAATGACAGGTACTCGATTCCACCCACTACTCTTTCCACTTTGTTCAGCAGCTAGGCTGGATTCGAGTATCTATTACCCGGAAAGAAAATTACTACCCCCTAACAACCAGCAACGATCAACTTAAAACTAACGAGCGATCGCCGACCGCCATCAATTCCCCAGAAACTCCTTTCTCTAACCCCGTCCAACCCCTGTAAGTTCTTCCGGTAAGTATGAGGCATCGTGATTTTCCGGGCCTGCGTCGCGAATGCATAGGAAAGACTAAAAGGATTCCATAACTTACAGATACTCTTCCAGTTACTCTTTGCTTTCGGTATGGTAAATCACTACGAACATGAGGACATTCGGGATTATCTGTTTTTTAGGGCTACTGGTAGTTGCCAATAGCTGGGCCAACTCGCTGCTGATTCCCATGGATGCCCAGCAGACCAATCATCTCAAAGCATACGGGCTGGCGTATCGGGAGCTGAAAGCGGATCGGGAGATAGACTGGCTCCTCAACTATCGGGGCGGTAGTTTTCTGATGCAGTATTCGAAAGAGCTGGATCTGGAATGTAAACTTCGCGGCGTTTCCTACGAAGTCATTTCCGACGCGGCGGTGACTACCCTACTCCAGTCGATCACGAATCCGAACGTGAATATGGACGTGGTGAAACTATATAAAGCCGCCCGTATTGTCGTGTATAGTCCCATCAAAGTAAGTAAGGCGACCTTCGAAGATACCGATGCTGTATTGCTGGTACTCAACTACGCCGAGATTCCCTACGAAGTGGTCTACGACGAGGAAATCCTGCGGGGTGACCTACACCTCTACGACTGGCTACACCTGCACCACGAAGACTT
>NZ_NMPS01000076.1:0-58114 GCF_002261125.1 Siphonobacter sp. BAB-5385
AAAACTCAAAACTCAAAACTCAAAACTCAAAACGGCTGCGGCCGCCGCTCAAAACTCTTCCTAATTTCCTATTTTTGATCAGAGCAAAGCTAACCACCTCTTTATCTATGATTTTCAAATACCTGGCCCTGGGATCGGTCCTCTTTCTGACGGGACTTAACTTTTCGAATGTACCCGGCAATACACCTCCCGAATCACCGGAAACTACGTTTAAGACCCTGTGTTCGAGTTGTCACGGTGATGTACAGGCGTTCGTTGACCGCAAGTGGAAACACGGTACGACCAAACCCGAACTCATTGCCAGCATCACGCACGGGTATCCTGATTTTGGCATGCCTGCCTGGGAAAATTCGCTGAAAGCCGAGCAAATTGAAGGCATTGCCCAGCTCATTCAAACCAGTATCGAAAAAGGCAATCGGTATAGTTTCGCCAGTAAGCCCAAATCCAATGTGTTCAAAACCGAAGCCTTTACCGCTAAACTCGATACCGTAGCTGCCGGGCTGTCAAATCCCTGGGGACTGGCTTTTCTGCCCGAAGGAAAGCTGCTGGTTGCGGATCGGAACGGCAAGATTTACCTGGTCGAAAAAAATCAGCAAAAAACCGAAGTAACGGGTGGCCCGAGCGTACTGGCCGAAGGTCAGGGCGGCCTACTCGACGTTGTACTACACCCGGATTTTGCTAAAAACCATTGGGTATACTTTTCCTATTCGGCTTTTAAGGACGCTCCGGAAGGAAAACTATCGACCACTGCCGTCATGCGGGCCAAACTGGATGGTACGCAATTGAGCGATCAGAAAATCATTTTTGAAGCCCTGCCCTACTCCAAAACCCGTCATCACTACGGCTCGCGGATGGTATTCGATAAAAACGGACATCTGTTCGTAACGGTCGGCGAACGCGGTAGTGAAAAAACGAATCCGCAGAACCTGGATAGCGACCTGGGTAAAATTCACCGAATGAATGACGATGGTACGCCCGTCGCCGACAATCCGTTCAGGGATAAAACGAAAGGTACCATTTATTCCTGGGGGCACCGGAATCCGCAGGGACTGCTCATCGATCCGGCCACGGGTACTCTCTGGGAAACCGAGCACGGGCCACGGGGCGGCGACGAGCTGAACATTATTCGCAAGGGAGCCAATTACGGCTGGCCCGTCATTTCGTACGGAATCAATTACGACGGCAAAGTCATTACCGATCTGAAAGCTAAAGAAGGTATGGAACAGGCTCAAACGTATTGGGTTCCATCGATTGCTCCGAGTGGACTGGCTCTGGTGGAAAGTTCGCGGTATCCTGCCTGGAAAGGCAATCTGCTGGTAGGATCTTTACGCTTCAAATACCTCAATCGCTGCGTGCTTAAGAATAATAAAGTGGTGAAAGAAGAAATTCTCTTCCCCAATATTGGTCGCGTCCGGAACGTAAAAATGGGTCCGGATGGATACGCCTACGTAGCGGTGGAAGATCCGGGATACATTTATCGGGTGCTGGTCGCGAATTAATCGGCGGCATCCAGAGTTACAAGACCTGGAACGGTTTAGTGAAGCCTAATCGGTTTCGTTAAAACCGTTTCAGGTCTTTTAGTAGGAATGTATTTTTTTGTACCTTCTGCTTTTTTACGTCAATTGTGGTTTAGACCCCGGTGTGTGTATGCTTTCTTCCGCAGAAAAACAGAGATATCAAAAACATCTTCTCTTGCCCGAGGTCGGTGCAGAAGGACAGGAACGACTGAAAAATGCCCGCGTGCTGGTGGTGGGTGCAGGAGGATTGGGATGCCCGGTTCTGTTGTATCTGGCGGCGGCGGGCGTAGGTACCTTGGGTATTGTGGACGGCGATACGGTGGATGAAACCAACCTGCAGCGACAGGTACTCTACGATGCAGCCGATGTAGATCGGCCCAAGGCTACCACGGCCGCAGCTCAGTTACGTCGATTAAATGATCTGATTGATTACGAAGTTTTTACGACGCATCTGGTGGCTGAAAATGCCGCCAGTATCATCGAACGATTCGATTTGGTCGTGGACTGTACCGATAATTTTTCCGTTCGCTATCTGATTAATGACGTTTGTGTACTTTCAGAAAAGCCCTTTGTATACGGAGCTATTCATCGTTTTGAAGGTCAGGTATCCGTATTCAACTATCCGTCTAACTGCGTTTTAGGACCTACGTATCGTTGTTTGTTCCCCAATCCGCCGAGTGGACTTGAAATACCTAACTGTTCGGAAGTAGGTGTACTGGGCATTTTACCCGGCATGATCGGGATGTACCAGGCTAATGAAGTAATCAAGATTATTACCGGCGTGGGTAAAGTACTGTCGGGCGAACTGATGCTGATGGATTTGCTCGAAAATACCCAGCGAAAAATGAAGTTCAAACGCCGGTCTGATGCCGAAATGCTGGCCCAACAAGGCATGGAAACGCACCGAAAGCTGGCGGCCAATGTTTTGTTACCCAACGAAATCTCGGCCATCGAACTCATGCGGCAACTCAAACGGGAGCCGGATACCTTTTTACTCGACGTTCGTAATAGCGATGAGTACGAAGTGTGTCACCTGCCCGGAGCCGTGCTGATTCCCATGCCCACGATTCCGACCAGCGTTAAACATATCCCACGCGATCGTCCCGTGATTGTCTATTGTCACCACGGGATGCGTTCGGCGAGTGTCATTCAGTACCTCGAACAGGAACATGGCTACGATAACCTTACCAATTTAGACGGGGGCATTCATGCCTGGGCAGATGAAGTCGATCTTCGGATGGCGAAGTATTGATTGGGTTGGATGTGGTTTGATGCCGTTTAATGTTTGAAGTTTGATGCAGTTTGAGGTTTGAAAGTCGTTTGAAAATGGTTTGAGGTTGAAGTAAGCCCTAGCAAAAGGTTGAGCTTAGTTCGGTGGTTGCTTAGGTTTAAAAGTTTAATAGGGGCAAGCTATCTACCGTCCCTTGACTCACCCCTGAACTATTGTCACCTTTAAACGCTATTCAAACCTTAAACTTCAAACTATTTTCAAACTTCAAACCCAATCAAACCTGAAACGCCATCAAACTTCAAATACCTTACCAGCCGAAATAGCCTTCCGGCGTGATTCCTTTCAGTCGCAAGTACACAATTCCCTGCCCCCGGTGATGGATGATGTGATTTTCAAGGGCGTAGAATAATTGTGGTCCCGTAAGTTCTTCACCGACAAACTCCTGCATCTTACTGAGTTGAGCGGGCGTTTGCGTGGCGACGGTCTGCTGTACCCAATCGTAAAATCGTCCCAGTTCGGCGGCCACATCCGCTTTGGATCGCTGATTCCAGCCCTGAGCCGTTTCGTAGGGATCTTTCACGTTGAGTCGGCTGGCCAGTTGAGCAGTTGTATAAATCATACAATGCACAAATTGCATTCGAAACGAAAACATCTCGGGCGTTGGCTTGAAGTTCAGGTGTTCTTCCGGCATCTGATTAAAAATCGTCAGCGTATAGTCTCGTGAGCGTTTCCAGGCCTTTTGAAATTCCTGCTGAAAATCAGTAGTCGGAGTGGCTGCCCGTACCGGACTGACGACCAAACCCGCCAGCAATGTTTTTAGCACCTGTTTCCGTTTCATGGTATGCATGTGTTATGAAGATTACTTTTCCCGCTCAATCAGATTCTGGAAAAAGTCCTGAAGCACTTCTTTTTTCTCATCCGCAATTCGCAGGGCTTTCAGGTACTCGAAGCCCTCTTCAAAGTAGCGATTCATTTCTGCTTCCGTCGTCTGCCGAACGCCCAAGCGATCATACAAAGCCGTCACCGCCTGTACTTTTTCGATATTGTGGTGATCCTGCGGGGATAGCCAGAATTGCAGTTCTTCCTGATCGCTACCCGTAGCTTTTTCCAGGGCGTCGATGAGTAGGAATGTTTTCTTGTTAGCCAGAATATCACCACCTACGAGTTTGCCAAACTTACCGGGATCGCCGTACACATCCAGCAAATCGTCCTTGAGCTGAAAACCCGTACCCACGGCATCGCCCAGTTTTTTCAGGATTCGGGCGTTTTCCTCATCCGTACCTCCAATGATTCCACCCAATTCGAGAGCAAAGCCCAGCAACACAGCGGTCTTCAAACGAATCATTTCCAGGTATTGAGCTTTGGTGACATCCATTCGCTTTTCAAAATTCATATCCCACTGCTGCCCTTCGCACACTTCGGCAGCGGCCCGGTTGAATTTCTTAATGACAGCTTTCAGGTACGCCGGCTCTACCTCCGTCAGAAACTCGTAAGCTGAAACCAGCATCACATCCCCTGAAAGAATGGCCACGTTGTCGTTCCATTTTTCGTGCACCGTGGGCTGACCCCGACGAATGGGAGCTTTGTCCATAATATCGTCGTGCATGAGCGTGAAGTTGTGGAAAATCTCCACGCCTACCGCGGGTCGAACCGCTTGTTGCCAGTTTTCAGTGAAGAGAGCGGTAGCCATGACCGTCAGTAAAGGCCGGATTCGCTTACCCCCCAGACCCATAATGTACGAAATAGGTTCGTACAGTTCAATGGGAGATTGGCCGTACTGAGTCGTTGCGATGGTTTGTTCAATCGCGGTGGTATAGTCGTTGAGTAGCATATAAGTTTGTCACGTTCCAGATCTGCTTTCGGGGCCCGTTCCCGGAAAATTCAAAATTAATCTGCCTGAATAACTTTCCAGTACAGGAAAACGTTTTGAAGTTAACTTTCGATGAAAATCAATTTCTTTTCTCAACTTCGTAGGAAATCCTTAGTTCTATGAAACGAATCGTTACCCTTTGCTGCACGATGGCACTGGTTCTGGCATCGCTGGCTTTCATTCCCCGTCCCGTACCGGCACCCCAAGCCGCGAAGGTAGAGTGGCTGACGATCGAAGAAGCCTACGCCCGAAACCAGAAAGAACCCCGTAAATTTTTGATCGATGTGTATACCGACTGGTGTGGCTGGTGTAAGGTGATGGACCGTGAAACCTTCAATGATCCGAAAGTAGCTGACTATATCAATCAGAAATATTACGCGGTGAAACTGGATGCCGAAGGAAAAAATCCAATCAAGCTAGGCACGTATACCTTCAAATTCGTTGCCCAGGGTAATCGGGGCTATCAGGAACTGGCCGCGATCCTCATGAACGGTCAGATGAGTTTCCCGACCGTGGTGTTCATGGACGAGAAGTTTCTTGATAAACAGCAGTTTCAGGTCATTCAGGCCGTACCCGGTTTTCATAAAGCCGGTGAATTTCATCAGATCATTACGTTTTTCGGCGATAACTATCATAAAAAACAAACGCCCTGGGAGAAGTATCAGAAGGAAATTTATCCAAAGTCTTTTACTAAATAGATTGATTTACCTCTAAGAGATTAGAAGCAATGCAATAGGCCCCTGCTTAAGGTAAGATCCTTCTTAAGCAGGAGCCTATTGCATTTTCAGGTCAGCCATACTTCGGCCTTTTTCTTCCTTATAAGTTGTCAAAACAGCGGTTCATCTAGTAATAATCCTATGCATACGTTTTAATAATTATATAGTGCTGAGTTTCATATAGATAAAATAAAATTTTAAAAAATTATGACTCATTACTTAAAATTTTAAATAATCTGAAATAGATTTGTCTAAAATAAAAGTAGTATCAAATCTATATATACAAAATAATATACACACCTATCAAACAAAAGCAGAATTTTAATTTGCAAGTATTCAAAATAACAGTTCATTTAAACTATTTATAGATAAAACATGAGAATATCTATACTATTGGTATTGCCTATATGATTCCTGTAGTATTATCCAGATAAAGTACCATACGTACCTCTGTTACCTCTACCCTATACAGCGGGATACTTTTGCAGTATACCCGTTAGCTCTATAACCCTAGTACTAAACTTAAACTTCATTTCCAGCGAGCTTATGAAAAGAAGCTTATCTAAGACCACTTTGCTGGTACTTACCTGCTTGGGGCTATGGATTTCCAGTGCCGAGATCCCCACGTACGGAAGGGCCACTGCTTTTACGTTACCCATTGACCGTCAGATTACGGGTACGGTTACCGACGAAAAAGGTGCTCCTCTCACCGGGGCTACCATCGCCATCAAAGGCACTACCCAAGGTTCGATTACGGATGCTGAGGGCAAATTCACCCTTTCCGTTCCTAATGATCAGGCGGTTCTGATTGTTTCTTACGTTGGTTACAACAAGAAAGAAATCACAGTTGGGTCTCAAACGGTAGTTAACGTTAGCCTGGCTCCCAACGACGGCAATTTACAGGAGGTCGTCGTTACAGCTCTCGGTGTATCCCGCGAATCCCGTACCCTGGGTTACGCGGTTTCAACGATTAATGCCGAGGTAATGACCAAAGCCCGCGAAAACAACATCGGTAACTCGTTGGCGGGACGGGTCGCTGGTCTGACCGTTCGTGGTACGAGCGGTGGACCGGGAAGTACCTCAAAAATTCTTTTACGCGGTATGCCCAGTATGAACTCCGGGGGTGCTCCTTTGATTGTTATTAATGGTGTCCCCATGGATAACACGCAACGGGGAAGTGCCGGGGAATGGGGCGGTGCCGATGGTGGTGACGGTCTGGGTAACCTCAACCCCGACGACATCGAAAACATGACCGTTCTGAAAGGTCAGTCGGCTTCAGCTCTGTACGGAGCACGGGCCTCTAACGGGGTAATCCTGATTACTACGAAAAAAGGTAGAAAAGGAGATTTCTCCATTGACTACAACCTGAACTACGCCATGGATCAGCCCATGAACTTTACTGATTTCCAATATCAGTATGGGCAGGGTGAAAATGGTCTGAAACCCACTACGGTTACGGGTGCAAAAGAAACGGCCCGTTTGAGCTGGGGAGCCAAACTGGACGGCTCCATGATTACGCAGTTTGATGGTAACCAGTATGCGTATTCAGCCCAAAGAAATAACATCAAGAATTTCTATCGGACGGGTTCAAACTTTACGAATACAGTATCGATCTCCAAGGGAGGTGATAATGGTTCGTTCCGGCTTTCGCTTTCTAACCTGGATAACCTCGCGATCCTGCCTAATAGCGGCATGAATCGTAAAACGATCAACTTAACGGTAGATCAGAATATTACCAGCAAACTGAGCGTAAGTGTACTGGCTAATTACATCAACGAGCGGGTACATGGTAAACCTCAGTTGAGCGATGGCCCCCTGAATGCCAATAACGGTATGTTCCTGGCTTCTAACATTGACCAACGTATTCTGGCACCAGGATTTGATCCGGCTACCGGCAATGAAGTTGTATTCAGCGAAGATGAGTATGTGACGAACCCCTACTTTGTGACAAGTAAATACATTAACAATGTAGATCGTCAGCGTTTAATTTCCATGGTGTCGACGAAGTATCAGTTTGCCGATTGGATTTACGCTCAGGCACGGGTAGGTTATGACAATGCCAATGACCAGGTCTTCAGAGTAACGCCTTGGGGAACGGCTTTTTCGTTCAAACGAGACGCCAGTGGAAATCTTTTAGGTTCAGGACAGCTGGATGAGCAATCGAATGCCCGCCGGATGGAATTGAACATTGACGGATTGATTGGCGTAAACAAAAATCTTACGCCGGATATTTCGCTCAACGCGTTAGTAGGGGGTAATATTCGTAAGAACCGTTACGATAAACTTTTGATTAACGGTAACCCCTTCGTTTTGCCGAACTTGTATAGCTGGAGAAACGTAGTTAGCTACAACCGTGAAGTAACGTACGAACCTACGGAAGTTCAGTCGGCGTACTACAGCCTGGATTTAGGATACAAAAACTTCCTTAATTTAACTACTACGGGTCGTTACGATACGTATTCTTCATTACCGGCGGATAATCGCTCCATCTTTACCCCTTCAGTTTCAGGAGCCTTTGTCTTCACTGATTTACTGAAGATGAATAAGCTAAGTTTTGGTAAACTGCGGGCTTCGTACGCATTAACGAGCGGCGAACCAGCGAGACCTTACCAAACCAGTGTTTATTACGGCGTAGGCAACTCCCTCAATGGCGTAGCAACGGGTAACTTCTCTACCGGTTTACCTAACTTGTTCCTGAAACCCTTTACCAAGAGTGAAGTAGAGGTTGGTCTGGAGTTGAAATTCTTCTCGGGTCGTCTGGGTATCGATGCGGCTTATTTCACGCAGGAGACGCACAACGAAATCATGAATGCGAACTACAGCTTCGCTACGGGTTATACCTCGGGTCTGGTGGCTACGGGTTCTACGCAAAACCGTGGTCTGGAGTTGCAATTGACGGGGACCCCCATCAAAACGTCCAAGTTCACCTGGAATACTTCATTTAACCTGACGTCCGTTAAGAACAAGATCCTGAAGACGGATCCTAGCAATAGCCCCGTGGTACTTGGTAAGAACCGGGCTACGCTGGACAACGCTACCACGGCATACGTGGTGGGTCTGGCAGGTCCGCAAATCCGGGCTTATGACTACAAGTACGCAGCCGATGGTCAAATTGTCGTAGACGCAGCCGGGGTTCCGGTAAAAGGCGACCTGAAAAACTGGGGTACGGTACTGCCTACGCTGTTCGGTGGCTGGAACAACGACTTTACGCTGGGTAATTTCAACCTGGCCTTCCTGATTGACTACAACTACGGCAACAAGATCCTCTCGGCAACTGAATACTATTCGTACTACCGGGGTTTAAACAAAGCGACGCTTGTCGGCCGCGAGGCGAATTTCATCACGACGGGAGTTACAGAAGAAGGAGTAGCCAGCACGGCTAAAACTTCACTGAAGGCGTACTATCAGGGTGTTGCCAACAACATTACTAAAACCAGCGTAATCGACGGCGACTTTATCAAATTCCGCCAGATTACACTGGGGTATAATCTCCCGGCTAGACTTCTGGAAGGACTGCCCTTGATTAAAGCCGTTAACATTTCACTGGTGGGCCGGAACCTGTTCTACATCATGAAGAAGGCCAAGAACATCGATCCAGAGGCATCATTCGGTGCGAACCTGAACTACTATGGTATTGAAGGCACCAGTCTTCCCTCAGCCCGTACCTATGGCGTTAACTTAAACATTAAGTTTAAATAAGATTTCGAATGAAAAAGAGACTCATTCTCCTTTCTATACTAGCAGGGTCTTTGCAATTCTCCTGTACAAAGAATTTTGACGATATTAATACCGATCCTAACCAGGCTTCTGAAAATATTTTCAACGCAAACCTGCTGCTGCCCAGTGCTCAGTGGAAATACGTAGAATCTACTTCTGGTTATAACTCGATTCTGTTTCAGAGTATGTGGATCCAGGCGTACGCTTCTACTTCCACGGGCGGAGCAACTACTACTCGAACGGTGATAAGTACGTGCTTTCCAACAATACCCTTTCCTATCTGGACCGGGTTTGGAACAATGCGTACAATGCAGCCAGCTTCGCCTACGAAATGGAGCAACTGGCCAAGAAAAAAGGAGGCATGTCCAATCTGGAGAACATTGCCACCATTATGCAAGTGCAAAGCCTGGCTACAGCCTCGGACGTATTCGGTGATATTCCCTATACGCAGGCTCTTCAGGCAAAAACGGCTAATATTTCCCAGCCGGTTTACGATTCGCAGGAAAGCATTTACAAATCGCTTCTGAGCCGTTTGGAAACCGCCGTTACAGCCCTGAATACCACGCAGGCTGGCCCCACCAATGATGCTTTCCCTTACAAGGGCAACATTGGTCAATGGAAACGCTACGGGTATTCCCTGATGCTGAAATTAGCCATGCGTTTAACGAAAGCTGATGCAGCTACGGCTAAAACTTATGCTGAAAAGGCTGCTGCTGGCGGTGTTTTTACGAGCGTAGCAGATGATGCTTACGTAAACGCTGACATGGCAAATGGTTACAATAATGCGAATGCTTCTGCCCTGGGAACCCCAGCTGACCTTTACCAGGTGCGTTGGAGCAAAACGATGATTGATTTCCTGAAAGCCAACGAAGATCCTCGTCTGAGCAAAGTTGCCGAAATTCCGGCAGCGGGGCTTGATGGCAATCAAACCGCCGTTGGTGGCGATAATACGCCTGCCAAACAGTTGGGTTTGCCTAATGGCTACGATTTGAGTGGTGGTGCTACCGATATCAGTAAATCACCTAACTATCCCGGAGCTACGGGTTCGGACAAAAATGTTACCCCTATTGGTAACTATTCCCGTCCTACCAATATTTTCCGTAACATGAATGGCCCCTTATTCGTGTTGACATACGCCGAAACGGAACTGTTGCTGGCCGAAGCAGCCACGCGGGGTTACACCGTAAGCGGGACGGCGGCTACGCACTACAAAAACGCCGTATCGGCGGCTCTGCAATCGTTAGCGAAATTTGGTACGGCAGGAGCCATTGATGCCGCTACGGCTGATGCCTACGCTACGGCTCACCCCTTAGTAGCAGCCAATGCCCTCAAGCAGATCAACGAGCAGTACTGGGCAACAACCAGCATTCTGCAAAACTTCATTGAAGCCTGGAGTAACTGGAGACGTTCGGGTTATCCCCAACTTACACCGGTAAAATATACGGGTAACTTCGCTAACGGTACCATTCCCCGGCGGGAGCTTTACCCAACCGGCGAAGGATCTCTGAATCCAGATAACTATCGAGCAGCCGTTAATCGCCTCTCTGGCGGCGATACCTGGACTTCCCGCGTGTGGTGGGACAAACAGTAAGCGTACGAGAACGATAAGGGGACAAACCCCTTATCGTTTCTTTTGAATACTAGTAACTTCAACCCAGCGTTGAAGTTTTTTCGTTTCTATACACCCCGACTTTCTCAAACGTACTGCTATCCATGATCCAAAAAGGTATCTTGTATCTTTTGGTCGCCACGCTGACTGCTTCGGTTACGTGGGCACAGAAACCTGTATTTCAGTTACTTCCCCCCGAAAAAACGGGTATTACGTTCCAAAATGAAATCATCGAAACGGAAACCCACAACATTATGGAGTATGAATACTTCTATAGTGGCGGTGGCGTGGCGGTAGGCGACCTCAATAATGATGGCCTGGATGATTTATTCTTTACCTCGAATCTGAAAGAAAACAAGCTGTACCTGAATCTGGGTGGCTTGAAATTTAAAGATATTACGCTGGAGGCCGGCGTACAGGGCCGGACCGATGCCTGGAAAAGTGGCGTGAGTATGGCCGATGTCAACAACGATGGCCTGCTTGACATTTTCGTTTGTTACATGGGCAAAGGCGACCTCGACAAGCGGCGTAAACAGTTATTCATCAACCAAGGAAATCTGACATTTAAGGAACAGGCCAAAGAATACGGCCTGGATGATCCCTCCTACAGTTTTCAATCGGCTTTTTTTGATTATGATAACGATGGAGACCTGGACCTGTTGCTGCTCAATCACAGCGTAGGTAAGTACGACAACCTGGAATTGTACAAGTACCGCAATGATGTGGACGAACGGTCTGGTAACAAGCTTTTCGAAAACCGGGGTAATCACTTTGTCGAAGTCACGAAAAAAGCGGGCATTCATCAGCATACTCTGACCTACGGTCTGGGCGTCGTTGTCACAGACCTCAACAAAGATGGCTGGCAGGACATCTACGTAACCAACGACTACAACGAACCGGATTATCTGTATCTGAACAATAAAGACGGTACTTTTCGGGAGGTCAGTAAGCAGGCCTTCCGCCATCTATCCCAGTTTTCGATGGGACTCGACATCGCCGATTACAACAATGACGGCTGGGCGGATATTGTCTCGCTGGATATGCTTCCAGAGGATAACCGTCGCCAGAAAACCCTCCAACTTCAGGAAAACTACGAGTCGTATGACCTCATGCTCAAGCAGGATTTGCACAAGCAGTTCATGCGAAACATGCTGCAACTCAATAATGGCGATGGTACCTTCAGTGAGATTGCTCAGCTGGCGGGTGTTGCCAGTACGGACTGGAGCTGGAGTCCCCTCCTGGCCGATTACGATAATGATGGATACAAGGACCTCTTCGTATCTAACGGGTATTTGCGGGATTTTACCAACAAAGATTTCCTGAAATATTGGGGCGACTACAAAATCCGAAAAGCCATGGACCGGGAGCCCATGCAAATGATGGACCTCATCAAAGCCATTCCGGCGAGCCGGCTTCCCAACTACGTGTTCCGCAACAACCATGACCTGACGTTCACCAATAAACAGACGGAATGGGGTTTGACGAATCCCTGCGTTTCCAACGGAGCCGTGTACGCGGATCTGGACAACGACGGCGATCTGGAGTTAGTAGTCAATAATATCAACGATCCGGTTTCCGTGTATCAAAACCTGAGTCGTGAATCGGGTACTGGTAATTACATCCAATTTGCCTTACGCTCACCGAAAGGCAATCGAAATGCTCTGGGTGCCAAGGTTACCGTGTACACGCAGGGAGCCCTTCAGTACCAGGAATTGATGCCGGTTCGGGGGTATTTGTCCTCGCAACCCCTCACCTTGCACTTTGGTCTGGGAGCACATACCCTGGTTGATTCCGTACGTATCATCTGGCCGGATTTGACGCAGGAATTACACCAGGTGGTGAAGGCCAACCAACGCCTCGTAATCGAACAGAAAAATACTCTACCCTGGTCTGCCACGACGGTTCAAAAGTCAACCGTATTCAAGCCGGTGAAGCCCCTTTTTGCCCATACCCACCAGGGTTACGCTGAAAATGATTTCAAGCGACAGCCGCTGATGTTATCCATGTACTCCCAAACGGGTCCGGTACTGGCGAAGGGAGATGTGAATAAGGACGGGCTGGAAGATGTCTTCATTGGTGGTGACCAGACCAATACGGGCAAAATCCTGATTCAGCAGAAAAATGGTTCGTTCCAGGCCCTTGAAAAGCTAGTCATCGGAGATGAATCGATGTCGGCGGCGGCAGCAGCGGTCTTTTTCGATGCCAATGGCGATGGCTACGATGATCTGTACGTAGCCATGGGCGGCTATTCACTTTTCGAACCCAATTCGGCTTCTTTGCAGGATCTTCTGTACCTCAACGACGGAAAGGGGCATCTAACGCTTGCTCCATTACCTACCGTAAACGCCAGCAGTAAATCCTGCGTGCGGGTCGCGGATTATGATCTGGATGGGGACTTGGATGTATTTGTCGGCGGACGAGTCATTCCGGGCAAGTACCCGCTAAGCCCCACTTCGTATCTACTGGAAAACGATGGGAAAGGAACCTTCACGGCCCATCGATTCCCGGTCAACGGCATGGTTACCGATGCTCAATGGGAGGATCTGGATCAGGATGGACGCAAAGACCTCATTCTCTGTGGCGAGTTTATGCCCATCAAAGTTTTCAAAAATACGCCTGAAGGTTTTTCGGATCAGTCTAACCAATACTTTCCTCAACAGGAAAATGGGTTCTGGTCCAGTCTTCTGGTGTATGATCTGGACAACGATGGTCAAAAAGACATCATTGCCGGAAACCTGGGTACGAATACGCAAATCAAGGTTTCTCCGCAACAACCGGGCGAGCTGTACTACGCCGATTTTGACAACAACGGTTCGATTGATCCGCTGTTCTGTTTCTACATGCAGAACAAGTCGTATCCCTTCGTAAGTCGGGATGAATTGAACGATCAGATTTTTCCGATGCGTCGGAAATTCATTTCGTACAAGGACTACTCCGAAGCAACGATTGACAAGATTCTCTCCCCCGAACAGTTGAGTTCCGCTTTAAAGTGGACTGTAACCGAAGCCCATACCGTCTGCTTCCGCCGGGATCAGGGAACGTTTAAAAAAATGCCGTTGCCGATTCAGGCTCAGTTTGCACCCGTTACGCAGATTCTCGCGGGCGACTTCACCCATCACCACCAGACGGATGTACTCTTGCTGGGCAACAAATCCTATAACCGCCTCAAAATCGGCACGATGGATGCCAATTATGGCTGCCTGCTCCGGGCCAGGGGTCTGGAGTTTGACTATGTCAATCAGACGGAATCGGGCCTATCAGTGAACGGAGACGTGAAATCAGTTTTATCCCTGCGAGTAAATAATCAGGATTACCTAGTTATTGGAGCTTTTGATCAGCCCCTGCAATTCTACCAAGTGAAATGAAACGTTTTTTGCTGATTTTTTTAGTACCGTATCCATGGTATGGGCGGAAAAACCGAACCCTGCCCAGCATTTACAGCCTTCGGTTTTTGCTGTAACCATGGTAATGATTCACGATGTCGTCAATCCTCCGGCAGCCGCTCGTTTTTATTCCTACTGCCTGCTGGGAGCTCAGGAATTTGTCTCCCGAAATGATTCGAAAATCCCCTCGCCTACCCGATTAGCCCGTGACTTCAAAAGGCCCGATTTGTCTTCGGTTCAGTCGTACGATTACGCTATGGCGGCTACCTACTGCATTTTGGAAACGGGCCGACTGATTCTTCCTTCGGGCTACATGCTCGAGGAAGATCAGAAAAAACTGATTGAAAAATGGCTCGCCGAAGGACAGCCGCAACCGGCCATTGATGCCGCCATTGCCGCTGCTCAGGTCATGGCTAAACACGTCCTTGCGTATGCATTTACTGACCGTTATAACCAACTCAGTACCCGACTTCGTTACCGTCCGGTGAAAGGAGAAGGTTACTGGTATCCCACGCCTCCGGGATACATTGAAGCGATTGAGCCGCACTGGAAAACCATTCGTCCATTTATGATGGATTCCTGTAGTCAGTTTGCACCCAAACGTCCCGTACCGTTCAGCAGGGATTCCAGCAGTAATTTCTATAAGCTGGCGTACGAAGTTTACCAGGAAGGCAAAACGCTGAGTCCGGAACATCGTTTCATTGCCTCCTACTGGGATTGTAATCCCTTTGCGATCAATACGTCGGGTCACATGATGATTGGTTTTAAGAAAATCAGTCCCGGAGGGCACTGGATGAACATTACCAGTATCGCTACTACGCAGGCCAAGCTAAGCTTTAACCGATCTGTATTCGTACTGGCCTTAACCGCCATGACCCTGCACGACGCGTTCATTAGCTGCTGGGATGAAAAATACCGGAGTAATCGGATTCGTCCGGAAACGTACATTCAGCAACAAATCGATAAGACCTGGCAACCGCTGTTACAAACCCCGCCCTTTCCCGAATATACCAGCGGTCACAGCGTCATTTCCACGGCGGTTTCCGAAGTGTTGACATACCTGCTGGGCGATCGTTTTGCGTTTACGGATACGACGGAGGTCATCTTTGATCTTCCTACGCGATCGTTTCAATCGTTTCGGCAGGCGGCCGAAGAGGCAGCCATTTCCCGGCTCTACGGTGGAATTCATTACCGGGATGCCATTGAACAAGGCCAGGAACAGGGAAAAGCCATTGGACTGTTTGTCATCGCGAAAGTGAAAAAAGCGGGCGTCAAATCGTTTTGAGGTTGTTACCCACCTGTAACTAGGGGCTGTTAATCCATTGCTTCTTCCTATTGAATCAGGGAAAGTCTAGTTAATCCGTGTATTTTCAGGAGCAATCTTTTACTTTGCCCCGCAGTTAGTATTCGGACGATAACATTCGCTTCTATGGCTTCTCTTCTCGATTTTATAGGTAATACCCCGCTGGTGGAAATTACGCGGTTGCATAGCAATCCCAAGGTTAAGATTTTTGGCAAGCTGGAGGGGCACAATCCCGGTGGCAGCGTGAAGGATCGTCCGGCCCTGAATATGATTCGCAGTGCGTTGGAACGGGGTGATATTCAATCTAATACCTCATTGATTGAAGCGACCAGTGGCAATACGGGCATTGCCCTCGCCATGATTGCCCGCCTGTATGATTTGACTATCGAGCTGGTGATGCCGCAGAATTCGACCCGCGAACGCGTATTAACGATGGAGGCCTTTGGAGCGAAAGTAACGCTGCTGGAGAGCATCGAAGCCTGCCGCGATTACGCCCAGAGTAAAGCCGATGCGGGCACCCACTACCAGCTCAATCAGTTTGCGAATCCCGATAATTACCTGGCTCATTACAAAAGTACCGGTCCGGAAATCTGGCGGGATACCAACGGCACGATTACGCACTTCGTCAGTTCGATGGGTACAACGGGTACGATCATGGGCAATTCCCTGTACCTGAAAGAGCAAAATCCGAACATTCAAATCGTCGGCTGTCAGCCTACTGAAGGATCGTCCATTCCCGGTATTCGCCGCTGGCCTACGGAGTACCTGCCGAAAATTTTTGATCCCAGTCGAGTCGATCGTACCATGGATGTAGCCGAGGCCGACGCTGTAGCGATGACGCGTCAGCTGGCCCGGGTCGAGGGAATTTTTGGAGGTATGAGTTCCGGTGGCTGCGTATCAGCGGCTCTGAAGCTGGCTTCCGAACTGGAAAGCGGCGTCATCGTCTGCATCATCTGCGACCGGGGCGATCGGTACCTTTCGAGTGAATTATTTGGCTAATCAGTATTAACGAAAAAGGCCGCGAAGAACGATTTCTTCGCGGCCTTTTTTCTTGTGCCAGGGAATACCTTACGCAGCTTTTTCTTCTTCCGTATTTTCTTCCTTCACCTCGAATACTTCGGGCAGATACGCAGAAAGCAGGTTATACCAGGAGATCATTTTACGAATGTCCGAAGGATACACTTTCTCTCGGTCGAATTCCGGAAATACTTCACCTAGGAACTCACGCAGTTCGGTTTCGCTGGCATTTTTAGCGTCGATTTCTACTTTTTCGCCGTGTTTCTCGCGAATGGCCGCAAAAATATCCGGCAGGGGTTTTGAGCCTTCTTCGCTATCGGAGTATACGGAAATTTCTTTCAGTACCGAAACCCGGGCGTTTGCTCCTACAACGGTACGGCCTTTTTTCTCGTCGATGGTTTCAACAATAACTCCCGTACGAGTAGGCTTCAAAATGCGGTATAAACCGGGCTTTCCGGAGATATGGGCGATTTCTTTCAACAATTCCATGGAATCGAATTTATTTGACAAAACTGTTTTTCCGTATTCACATAATATCCTCATAACCGTTTGATTATAAGCAATATCATGGCTCCTTACCAAGGCTCAACGTATAAGGCATTGACCTTTTTTGGTAAATGGAATCGCAAAAGTAGCCAATCCTTGCCCGATTACCGCCGAACACCCCGAAAATCCGCGTTCAATTCTCCAATCGCTTCCGCAATTTCGTCGCGGCCTACTCCGTCAACGGAAGAGGTGACGAAGTATTTCGGCATCTCCGAAAAAATTGTAAAAAGCCATCGCGATACTTTTTCACCTTCGGTTCTACCTGGGATTTGCTCAGTTTATCGGCTTTGGTAAACACCAGATAAAAGGGTACCCCCGCTTCTGTCAATTGCGTCATAAACTCCAGATCAATGGACATCGGATCGTGCCGAATATCCACCAGCACAAACGTACAGATCAGATTAGGCCGATTTTCGAGGTACCCGAAAATCATGGGTTCGAACTTTTCCCGCTCACTTTTGCTGAGCTTGGCGTAGCCATAGCCGGGTAAATCGACCAGGTACCAGGAATTGTCAACCGAAAAATGATTGATCAATTGGGTTTTACCGGGTGTTTGGGAAGTCTTTGCCAGATCCTTCCGCCGTACCAGCGAATTGATCAGCGAGGATTTACCAACGTTCGACCGTCCGATAAAGGCATATTCGGGGCGGTCGGGGGCGGGGCATTTTTGCCAATCGGTATTACTAACCAGAAAAACGGCTTCTTTAATCTTCATCGATTCCAAATTTCCTACAAAGGTACGAGTGAGTTTGGAGTTTTCCGTTTAGAGTTTTCAGTTTGGAGGACCTGTCGCTTAGCGTTTGAAGTACTTACCGCAGCCGTTTAGCGTTGTTGAATGACCGCCAGTCAACTCAGCTATCGTAAATCCGAAAGAGCGTTAAATGGTCTCGCTGTTCCAGATTTGTAACCCGGAACCCGCCTGCTGTGCATTGGTAAGGCACGGGCTTAACAATCCCTTGCAGATCGCTTTCGGATTGCAAATCCGAAAGAGCATTGGCCAATCGATTCAAACCATAGCGGTTCTCAATTGAAAACTCTAAACTCTAAACTGCAAACTCTCATCTCCCTCGTACCTTTGTGGCATGGAAATCCTTCAGAATGATTTGTTTTTACGGGCCGCTCGGGGCGAACAGGTCGAACGAGTACCGTATGGATGATGCGACAGGCCGGCCGGATTTTGCCCGAATACCGGGCCGTACGGGCTCAGGCGGGTAGCTTCATCCATTTATGTACGACGCCCGAACTGGCGGCCGAGGTCACCATTCAGCCCGTTGATTTGCTTGGCGTGGATGCGGCCATTATTTTCTCCGATATTCTGGTGGTGCCGGAAGCCATGGGCCTGCCTTACGAAATGATCGAGGCTCGCGGACCGGTATTCCCTACCACGGTCAAGACCCTGGCAGACGTAGATAAACTGAAAGTAGCCGATCCAGAAGTGGAATTGAAATACGTGCTGGATGCCATTCGACTCACCAAAAAAGAACTCAATGGACGCGTACCGCTCATCGGTTTTGCTGGAGCACCGTTTACGATTCTTTGTTATATGCTGGAAGGCAAAGGCTCCAAGACATTCTCGGTAGCGAAGAAATACCTCTACGCGGAACCAGAACTCTCCCACCGCCTCCTCCAGAAAATTACCGATACCACCATTGCCTACTTAAAAGCTCAGGTAGCCGCCGGAGCGAACCTGGTGCAGATTTTCGATTCCTGGGCGGGCATTTTGTCGCCGCAGCAGTACCGGGAATTTTCGCTACCCTACATTGCTCAGATCAGCGAGGCCCTTCAGGCGTTGGTCCCCGTGACCGTATTTGCCAAAGGTGCGTTTTTTGCCCGGCGGGAAATGAATGCCCTCAATTGTTCGGTCGTGGGACTCGACTGGAATATGGACATTGCCGAAAGTCGGGAAATGATTCCTGATAAGGTGCTACAGGGAAATCTGGACCCTTGTGTACTCTACAGCGATTTTGACGAGATCAAACAGCAAACGCAGGACATGCTACGTCAGTTTGGTGGACAAAAACACATCGCCAACCTCGGCCACGGCGTTTACCCGGATACAGATCCGGATAAGGTTCGCTGCTTCATCCAAACCGTGAAGGAATTTCGTTTTTAACCAATTTTGATACCAACAAAAAGCCCGTTCGTTCAGCATTGAACGAACGGGCTTTTTGTATGCCCCATTTACTTGAGAGCTTTATTCTTTTCAATGCGTAGCACGCGAGAAGAAGCCGAAGGACTAAGCAAGGTGAAGGTAGCGTCGCCGATGGTCGTTTCAATCTGTTTTTTCGTATCGAAATTCGTCTCCAGCCAGCGAATCACACCCGAGGGATCCGCACCGTCGTAGGGTAAAGTTCCGATCAATACAAAAAAGGGAAGTGTATTGCGAATGTTTTTGCCGGGCGTAATCGTTGCGGTCGCCTTCACCGATTCAACGGTATTCACGTCCGAACTCATCGTCACGATCATGTACTCCGTGGAATCCGTACTTTTCCGGTTCGTCCAGCTATTGCCTGATTTTCCGCCAATGTTCTTAAGCGTTGTATACCCTTCTTTTTCCAGCCGGGTGTAGATATCTACGGGCTTTATCCCACCAATGGCTTCAACTGGCTTGGTCTTGGCACAGGCGAAACCCAGCAATACGAGCAAGAGCAACAGGTAATTTTTCATACGTAAAAGTCTTCAATGCATACGTCCCTTCTGCGTTCGTAGCGACCTATACTTCAGCCAATAAGGCTTCGGATAACAGAAGAGATTTGTTGATGGGTACTACGCCGACTTCTTCGCAAACGAGACCACCGCCTAAATTAGAAAGGCCCGCGATCTGTTTAGGTGAAAGCCCCAGGGCAACGCAACAGGCCGCGATACTAATCACCGTATCGCCTGCCCCTGATACGTCCGCAATCTGACGAATGTGGGCGGGCAAATGGCATTTTTGTTCCTGAAAATCAATATAGACGCCGCGTTCGGAAAGCGTAATCAGTGTACCATCCAGCGATAAGGCCTCTTTGAGTTGTTGGGCGGCAGATTCAAGTTCAACGGGTTTGCGTACATCGAAGCTGATGTTAAGTCCTTCGCGTAATTCTTTCAGATTGGGTTTGAAAAGCGTAGTTCCTTTGTAATGCAGGAAGTTTCGCTTTTTCGGATCTACTACCGTTGGAATATTCAGCTCGCGGGCCATTGCCACGACTGCTTCAATGAGTTCTTTTGAGATGACTCCTTTGTCGTAATCTTCAAAGATGATTACCTGGCAACTGCTGGCAAGCTCTCTGATTTTAACCAGCAACGCTTCGCGTTCTTCACTGGAAATCAGGGCGTCGGTTTCTGTATCGACCCGTACGACCTGCTGACTGCCCGCAATGATCCGTTCTTTCACCGTCGTAATGCGTTCCTTACTCCGTACAATTCCCAATGTGGCGAGTCCTTTACTTTCCAGCAAATGACACAGCTCATCGCCGTAGGAGTCCTTCCCAATCACCGAGCAGGCAATGGCCTTTGCTCCGAGTGCCTGTACATTCAGAAGTACGTTTCCGGCTCCTCCCAGACGAAACTCCCGGTTTTGGGCGACCACGACGGGAACGGGAGCTTCGGGCGAAATACGATCGACGCGACCGAATACGTAGCTGTCGATCATCACGTCGCCGATCACTAATACACTTAATTCATTAAACGCCTCAAAGACTGCTGGTAATAACATATTCTCAATGATCTGTGATCCATCATCCGGGATCGGGACCCTACGTTCGGTAAGCAAGCCGAATGGGGTTACTAAAAAATGTTGTCAAATAAATAACTGAAGCTGATACCGAACGTCTGGTTTTTGGCATTGGTCGCCATGTCCGAGACATTCGTCAGTCCCTGCTGATAAAAGGCCGTTAGCTGAAAGTAATCAAACTGTACGCCTACGCCGCCCTGCACGCCGTAATCGAACCGTTGCAGATCATAGTTATACCGAATGCTGTACTCGCTCTGTACGCTTCCGTTTTCGCGTTCACGGGTTTTGCCGCCAATGCCGCAGGCTACGTATCCCCCGCCAAAGAGTAGGAATTTCGTATTCTTTTCCTCATTACCGATTTTCCACATCAAATTGACGGGCAAGTCCAGATAATTCAGGGTCGTTGTCGCTCTCCGCGTTCCTACCTTAAAATCAGCAATGTATCCGCGTTGAACAAACAGTAAAGTGGGTTGAATACTGAGTGTATTTTTCGCATCCAGTGGAATATCGGAACCAAGGCCCGCGTGAAAACCCGCCTTTGAAATCGGGGCATCCAGCTCCGAACTCAATGCCTGACTCATACTGGACACATTACCACCCGCTTTGAATATTAATTTACTCTGTCCCCAGACAGCCGCTGGAAACAGCAGAACAAAAACCCAAACCAAATATCTCATACAAAATCGTGGATTAGATGACAAAAGAGAGGTCCTTCTTCAGCAGATAACCTCCATAAGGATTCGAACATACAAGTCTGACAAACGTCTTTTTGTTTAGAATGCGTCGTCAAAATAGTATTTGATGAATAGTCCAAACGAACGGTTGGAAACAGACCCGTTGCGGGCCAGATTCGATACGTTCGCTAATCCCTGGCTATAGGTGAGACCCAATACCGTATAATTCCGGCGAATCCCTACCGAGACGTTAATGCCATAATCCAGACGTTTCAGGCTTTCTTTAAAAGGATCTACGTTTACCCGGTGATAGGTCTGTACGGGCTCAAAGCCGGCCTGACTGGAGTCAGCAGCAAAACCAACTTTGTTAAAACGCACCTTATTTTTTCCGTAAAAGCCGTAGCCTACGTACCCTCCGGCTGACGCATAAAACTTCGTGCGTTCGCCTCCCACCTGAAGGACTACATCCAGCGGAATGTCCAGGTAATGCAGGGCATTCCAGCTGCGGGTACGGTCAGCAAACCGGAAAGTATTATTATCACCATACGTGTATTCTCTTTCCGGAGACCGTTGTTCAGACCAGTAGCCCCGCGGACTGTATCGCAGCCCTACGTTGATGCCTATCATTTTAGGAACCAGTTCAATATTACGGGCAAAACCGAACGTAAAGGCGGGTTTAATCATGGGATCGCCAGTGTTGGGCACTAAGCTACGGCTCATGTCCGTACCGCTTAATCCCATCATAAACACCCATCGCGGGTCAGCTTCACGCTGGGCAAAGACAGAAAGGGAAGACAAAAACAAAGAAATACTCAGTAGACAGACTTTTTTCATGTGAAGGAAGTACTACGTGTTCGAACCGCAAAGAAACAAAAGGAATCGGGAATGGCGAGAAAATGCGGGCTACTTCTTCCACCCTTTTATACTTGACATACCCAGCTCACAAAAAAACCGGAAATTTGCATTCCCGGTTTTTCTACTTACAAACGTTTATTTTTTCTTCAGTGACATCAAGTATTCTACCAAATCCGCCAAGTCCTGATTGCTAAGGTTTTCGTGCAGTCCGGAAGGCATCATGGAGTCGGCCTGTTGCTTCATGCTCTTCACCTGCGTCATTTTCAGGCGTTGGCTCGTCCCACCGGGATATTTTAAATCCAGGTCTGATTCGGTTTTACTGGCTACGATACCCGCCAGCGAAGAACCATCTTTCAGTTGAACTTCCCAGCCTTCAAAGCCGAAACTAATTCCCGCTGAAGGATACAGAATGGCCATGTACTGCCCTTCTTTCGGTAGTTTAGAGCCAATTTCCGAGAGTTTCGGTCCAAAATCTGCTCCCTGACCGTTGACCTGGTGACAAATGGCACAGTTCTGAGCAAATACCTTAACCCCCCGCTGAACGTCTCCCTGCAGAGCCAGTAATTCATCGATTTTGGGCAGTGGTTTTCCGGTGGTCGTTTCGCCGCTTAAGTAGCTGGCGGCTTCCTTACTTACGGCTTTTCGCCAGGCGTTAGCCACCCCCTGTACGGCATAGGTAATGTATTCTTTTTCGATTTTACCACCCTTGAGTAAAACCAGAATTTCGTCTTCGCCCATCATTGAGCCGCCCAGATTACGGGTAGCCAACTGCCGTACCCACTTCGGCTGACGCTTATCCAGAGCCAGAGCAGACAGGTAACTGATGGATTCTTTCGTACCCACCTTCCGTAGAGCCGTCAAAGCTTTTCGGATTTTAGCTTCGTCTTTACCGTACAAGATCGCCTTTACCTGCGAGCCACCACCCTGCACGAGTAGTTGATTCATCGCGATGCGGCCCAGGTTTTCGTCCAGCGGATCGAGAGCCGTTCGCAACAATTTAGGATTTTCTTCGGGCAAACTGTAGCGGGTGGCGTATACCAGGTATTCACCGTTGTTGAGGGTAGCCATTAGCTTACGTAACGTGGCTTTGGCAGTTGGATTATTTCGAACGAAATCCGCATCCAGGTGCATCAAGGCCAGCTTGGTCAACTCCGCCTGACGCGTCGAATTGCCCTGCAACAATTTCACCAGTGTTTCTGATTTCACTTTTCCCTGGTGAAAATCAAAGGCCCGGAAGTACCGCAGCCGTTCGTTCGATAACGACAACTGATCATCCGTAATGAGTTGGTACAGATAAGGAATGGCCTGATCCGTACGAGCCCGCCAAACGATGTCTTTTTCAGCGGCCGTTGCCGTCGGCTTCGGATGCAATTTCGTATATGCCGCAAAGTAACTATCCCACTGCCGGTCAGCTCCAACGCCTAAGGCCTCCAGATACCAGCGGTCTTTTCCATCGTACTGATCCGCCAACGAAGCCCAGAGTTCAGCGGCTTCGGGGGCCTTCTGATGCCGCAGGGCAATAGCACACTCGCGGCGTACGGCTGGGTTCGAGTCTTTCGCTAGTTGACGGACGTACCCCAGCACGTTCAGGTTCAGTTGACGAGCCGCCCGCAAACCCGCCATTCGCAAGTCGGCGTTGGCATCTTTCAAGGCTTCTTCGACGTACGGCTGTCCCTTCATTTTGGCCAGTACCCAGAACGCCCGAGCCCGCATGCGGGGATTCGCGTCCGAGTGCCAGAGATTTTCAAGTACTGGGACGGCCTGATCTCCTAGCTTCATCAATGCATTCCAGGCCTTGTACCGCACTGACATATTCGGACTTTGCAGGGCCATCAAAGCACCGTTGGGATCATTGTACTGATAGCTGGGAGCCGTATACGATTGGTTGGTCGGAGCCACGCGGTACACCCGGCCCCGCGTCTGGTCGCCCGCCTGGTGACCACCCACACCCGGATCGTACCAGTCGGCAATGAGTAAAGAACCGTCGGGAGCTACCGAAACATCCGAAGGCCGGAACCAGCGGTCGCCGTCATTTTTGAGTAAATTTTCAATAGTTGCAGTATACCCCGCTCCGCTCGGTGTTACGGGATAACTCCGGACTACATTGTGCCCCGGTTCGCAGTGAATCATTTGATTTCGGTACACGGCGGGCAACAAATCGCCTTCATAAATGACCATCCCCGTAGGCGAACCACTGCCGGTTTGCAACAGGTTAGGTACTACGCCGGGGTCATTCAGGTGCCAGTGTTTGAGGGGCGTTTCCTTTTCTTCGTTGGTACGGCTGGCGGGCCAGTTGGCTCCGGTCATTTCATCGGTGTAGCCATAGTTGCCCCCTTCCAGGACGTAATTGATGCGTACGCCTTTGTTACCATCGTCGTCGTTGTCGGACTGCCAGACGGTTCCGTAACTATCTACGGCCAGTTCAAACGGATTTCGGAAGTTATGAGCCAGTACTTCTATGTTCGTAAAATCGGGGTCACAGCGGAACGCCATGCCTTGTTTGTACTTGTTTTTATTTCCCGTCTGAATGGGGTCGCCATCCTGATCTTTAATGAGATTTCCCTTCGCATCCCGCAACTGCTTTCCTTCGTTTCCGAAGTTAAAATACAGTTTTCCATCCGGTCCGAAGACGAAGGTGTGCATACCGTGGTCGTGCTGCTCGCCCTCAATTCCCTGGAAAATAACCGTTTTTTTATCGGCCTTGTCATCGCCATCCGTATCCTCAAACAACCAGACATAGGGGCTTTGCGACACAATCGCTTTGTTGCCCAGTACCAAAATGCCCAAGGGAGCATTCAGTTCCGGCCCCTGATACCAGACTTTCTGGACGTCGGCTTTACCGTCCCCATTCGTATCCTCCAGAATGACGATACGATCTCCTTTATCCGTCGTGGGGTTACCATTAATCGCCGGACGATAGTTATACGCTTCGGTAATCCAGACGCGACCTCGCTCATCCACGTCCATATTGGTGGGATTCTGTAGCATGGGTTCGGTTGCGTAGGTTCGCACCTCCAGCCCATCTACGGTTTTTAGCGTTCGCAGGGCATTCTCGGGCAGTCGTTTCTGAGCATCCGTCAGCACTGAATCCATTAGAGCATTGATGGTTCGGGATACGGGATTTTGCTGCACGGCAAGCAGCGAAAAGAGCCCTCCGGCCAGCGAAAAAGCCAGCCCCCAGCGAGCCGGTCTACTCCAGAAAGGATGCGTATTCATTCGTTTAGAGGTATTGTTTAAAGTTTTGTTCGTACTACAAGGCAGAAAAGATAGAACCAAAAATTGATTAAATCCAGTGTTTACGTCGGAACCATCCCAGTACCGACAGCGAGGAGAGCATCATCAAGGCCAGTGACAGCCAGAAGCCAATTGGCGAACCCGTGGAAGGCAGGTGATCGAAGTTCATTCCGTAGATGCCCGCAATGAGCGTAGGCGGCATAAAAACAATCGTTACCACCGTAAAGATTTTGATGATCTGGTTTTGCTCCAGATTGACCAGACCCATAAACGTGTTCTGAAGATACTCTAGGCGTTCAAAGTTAAACGTGGAATATTCGAGCAGTGAACTAATATCTTTCAATACCAGCCGAAGGCGTTCCCGGTGCGAATCAGGAAACAGGGAACTTCGGAGTACGTTGGAAAGTACCCGCTGTTTATCAATGATGGTTTCCCGCAGTAACATGGTATTTTCCTGGAGCGTATTGATACGAATCAGTACTTCCTGACGTGGTTTCTGGTCGGCCGTCAGCGATTTTGAGAGTAAGGAAACGTCCCTTGAAATAGATTCAAGCAAATCGGCATCGGTTTCAATGCGGGTTTCCAGCAATAAAATGAAAATGTCGGCTCCAATCTGAAAGGTTTCGTCACCGGTGACTTTCATTCGCTTTACCGTATCAGCAAAGGTCTTCGAGTCGCCCCGTCGGTAGGTAAACAAGATACCATTCCGCAGGATCATTGAAACCGGATAGGTACGGAAGCCTTCGGTATCAATACTCAGGAAGTTAGAGTTGGCATTCAACGCATCATTCTGCTCGAAAAATCGGGCGGAACTTTCAATTTCTACGATTTCCTGGGGGGTCTGAAAACTAACCGTGTATTTATTTTCTACCCATTCCTCTTCTTCCTGACTAGCCGACTGTAAATCAATCCAGATCACATTTTTTAGATGGCCCAGTTCCTTCACATCGTTTTCCCGCCGGATTTGCTTTCCTTCCTTGTAGTAAATTCTAACCACGTCTGCTTGCTATTATACTGATTCGTTTCTCAAAACAAACAACAAGTGTTCAGAGAAACAACTATACAGACCTCGCCTGGGCAATAGACGAAGAAAATTCCTGGGCGAAGGCTTCTTCCTTGCCGGATTGTTTCGCTTCAACCATAAAAAACCCGGCTTTTGCAAGCCAGGCTTTCGTTTTCAGGGGTAGGTTAACTCATCGAATCTTGAAAAATGACCGACGACAGCATTCGCATAAATACCACCGTACGGGGACAAAAAAGAACAAATATTTTACAGTAGCTGGTCTTCGACGTCTGTTTGTTGAGGTTGATTTACAACGAGGACAAGAGATGCTGCTAGACTCCATAACGGCGGTAAATGGATGAAAAAGTACAAAGTGTATGGGGGAAATGAATAATCAGATGAAAGTCTTTTATATAACTTACCTTTTGGTAATAATACAATTTCAACTGCTTGAGTTTAATCCGACTTTTCAACAATAAATAATTGTTAAATTTCCCATTCAAGCCCGCCCACGGCTCTTTTACCTGTATAGACATCCGCTTTGTCCCTGCTGACTCAACGATACAAAAGTGGTTGCTATCAGTACATAATGCAATTTTTATAGATAGACTTTCAATAGACAGATTGTAAAATAGTGTTTTTACATACATTTTTGTTATGAATTAATTCCGCCTGAATGTCCTTATCTATTATCCGCCTTTTTAAACGAGTTCCGAATGAATACGCCAAAGCATTTAGTCAGCATCGTATTCAATTAATCCGTAGCCGTATTTATTTACTTGCCTGGGCCACGGCCGCCTATTTTCTGGAGTTAATTATTCTGGATTGGGTCGCCTATCGAAGAGAGCAGTCCTTTGATGATGGGATTGGTGGATACTTAATCTACACGCAACTTCTCTTACTGCTCTGTTTACTGACCGCCGTATATACTTTGACCCACTGGCCTCGGGGAACGCTGCAGCTCTCTGCGAAAGCCCGGTTTGCCTACTACGCTAACATTACGTTAACCTGTACATACCTCTTCATTCGTTCCTTATTGGTATACAAGGCCCGGCAGTCCATCGTATTTTATTTCGTATCTCTGATTGCAGCACAGATTATCTTCCTGACCGACTGGCGGCCCCGGTTAACCATTTCGCTGGTGGGTCTGCTTTCGATGCTGCTTTTGATTTACATTACCCCGCTGGCGAATACCGACGAAAAAACCATTCGGCTCTTTGAGTGTACGGGCGTGACCGTCATGCTCTTCATTGCTTCTACGTACTTCTATAACACTGAAGTACAGATGTTTCTGAACCTGAATGTGATTCAGCAACAGAACAAGCAACTGGGTACGTATGCTCAGCTATTGGAACAGGAAAAGCATCAACGGGAAGAAGAACTGGAACAACGCAGTCGCGAGCTAACCAGCTATACGCTTCAGGAAGTCAAGTACAGCCGTTTTCTGGAAGAAATCAGGCAGCAGATTCAAAAGGAAAATTTAAGCGATATACGCCGAATTCCTGGTCAGATTACCACCTACCTGCACGGCGAGGATAAATGGACCTATTTCAAGGATGTGTTTGAAAATGTCCATCCTCATTTTTTGAGCGAATCATCGCGGAATTTTCTACGCTCAGTTCCAATGATCTGCGGCTGATGGCTTTGCTGAAGATGAATCTGAGCACGAAGGAGATTGCCGATATTCTGGGTATCTCACCCCAAAGTGCGAATACGGCCCGCTATCGCTTGCGTAAACGCCTGAATCTGAAGCCGGAGGATGATTTGGAAGCCATGATCCGGAATTTATAAATCACTTTCCAAAAGCCTGGTACTTTCAGAAAGTGGTACGCTCAGCGAGTCAGTTCCCATCGCCAGAGTGAGCCTTCTTCCGGGTCGAGTACTTCTGTTTTCTTCTGGAAGCCTACTTTGCCTAACACTTTGGCCGAAGAATTTTCTTCAGCATGCGTATGAGCGACAATGGTATGAACTTCCGGAAAAGTAAAGGCGTAATCCACCAGGGCATTCGCTGCTTCAGTGGCCAGTCCACGATCCCGGTGGCTGATTTTAATTTCGTAACCAATTTCCACGACTCCCTGATCGTTGGGCTGTCCTTTGTAGCCGCAACTGCCAATCAGCAGGTTCTCCGGACGATAAATGATCAAATGTGCACCCCATTTTTCAAGCGAAGGATCTTTCTTGACCTGCTGATAGAACGCTGGAAAAGCGTCCGTATTCTCACTCCAGCGACGAGGCACGTTTGCTCCAATCACTTGGCTGAGCACATTATTACCGGCCAGTACGGCTTCCCAAAGCGTTAGATCACAAGCTAGTAAACGAAGACGAGACGTTTCGATCATGAATCGGAGATAATTCTGATTAAGGATTGAATATAGACTAAAAAAGCGGAAAAGGTATCTTTTCCGCTTTTCAGGGGCTGTTGATTCGTAGGATTATTCCTCAAAAGGTACAAAATCCCGGAACGTCCGTTGCAGACTCTTGTCCTGCTGTTCCTGACTTTTCGGCTTTTTACGATCCTGCCAGCCCGCATCCAGTTCCAGAGCTAACAGGTCGTTTACTTTCATGGAAGCTTCAAAATCATCAAGGTCTTTAGCAAAAGTCTGTCCATTCTGATTCCGACGAGCGGATTTCAGGTTGTACTTCCGGGCAAAAATGTCTCCCTTGGTCTGTAACTCATTTCTTTTGACGATGATCTTATTCAACTGATCCACCAGCGGGCTGATAGAGCGACCAATGACTTCAGTAGCTTCCAGGGTACCTACCGTTGCGGTAGCGGTTCCACCTATCGTTGGGATGATTCGCCGGGCATTAATGGATCCTTTTTCGTCCCCCGTAATCGTCAAGGGCACCACCGCTGTACCGGCCCCGATTCCGGCATTCATTACCGAACGATTTTTCTTACCGGTCTTCGCCCGCTTGTACAGCTTGCTGAGTTCGTCCTGCTTTTCGGTCAATTGAGCAATCAGTTCCCAGGCCCGAATCAGGGAAGTGCGGTACTGAATATAGAGTTGAAGATCCTTTTCACGCTCGTTAACGGCATTTTCTACCGTCACGTGAATCCGTTTTTCATCCCGCTTCTGGCTCTTGTCCATCACAAAGAAGGTCAGGTTAAAGCCCAGCGTATCCAGTGGATCTTTCACGAAATCGTAATCTGGTCTCCAGATAAATTCGTACTGCGTGTTGGTATTTTTCTTGAGTGCTTCCTTGGGTATCGACCGGTTATCGGATAGGAACGAGAATTCCTGAATGTCCTGATCGCCGTTGGGGTCAGTCAGGTACAAGGCCAGGTTCAACGTCGTATTTTCCCGTAATTTGATGGTACTTACGTTGGGAACTACGGAAACAACCGGAGGCAAATCCAATTGCGTAACGTCGATCTTTAAACGTCCTTTCGTACGGGCTTTTGTAGGCTGATCTTCTACGAAAAATTCAACGTATAACGGTGATGTTTTAAGCTTATTGAATTGCGTCTGCGAAGGCTTCCAGGTAAATTCTCCCTGAGCCGATAGCTTCGCTCCTTCGGGTAACTGATCCGTAATGGGAATGAATACGATTGGATCCTGATCCGGGTCGCGTACTTCGTTTGGATCGATCTGGTACGTATTCTGTACGTTAAACTGTACGTAGAAAGGCTTCAAATCGCCAATAATGGGTGGCCGATTGACGTGTAGCACCCGAAACTCGGCACTCCGACGTACCTGTTCACCCTTATCAATGCTGGCGGCAAAAAGTACGGTAAACGTCTTGCTACCCTGGATCCGGTCTACGAGATCGTAACTCGGCGTCCACTGAAAATTTCCCAGCGAATCCAGCTGCATACCTTCCTGCCGACCTTCGACAATACTAAATCGAACGGCCGTACTATCCGCATGGCTTGGACGCGTCTGAAGTTTAAAGGAAAAAAGTTTTCCTTCCTCCAGTACATTCCAGTTGGACTGATCGGGAAAGATGATTCGCAGATTGGACTGAGCGGGCAACGCCGATTGAGCTATCGCCGTCAAATTGAATCCGATTAGAGCAAGAAATTGTACGAAAAAGAGTCGCTTTATGAAATATCTCATCATAGTAGCTGTATCATGGCTAAGGCTGTGTGCTTCTTTTCACGAAAAAATAGGGTAAAATATTGCATCCAGAGCCCATTTAGCGGTAGAAAGAAAGTACGATCGCGGCAAAAATAGAAAATAAAACTTTAGGAAGCCTGATTGAGAAAATTGGATTTTTAAAAAGTACGAACCTCCCGTTCAAATGGTTTACCTACGACAAAAAAGAATGAGTGATCATCTCACTTTAGGAGAATCACTCATTCCTTGAGATATTTCAAATCGTCTTACAAAAGCTTGTTTCTGCTTTCGAAAGACCGATTAGATTGCTTTCACGATGTTCACGAAGTCCCGTGACTTCAGTGAAGCTCCGCCTACCAAACCACCATCTACGTCCGGGCTGGAAAAAAGTTCGGCTGCATTGGCGGCGTTAACACTTCCACCGTACTGAATGGTGGTGTTATCGGCAACTTCAGCTCCGTATTGGCTGGCAATGTGGCTCCGCAGAGCGGCGTGCATATCCTGAGCCTGTTGAGCAGAAGCCGTCAGACCGGTACCGATAGCCCAGATGGGTTCGTAAGCGATCACAACCTGGCCGAATTGTTCAGCAGAAAGATGGAACAGGGCATTCGTCAACTGAGCCTGTACAAGGGCTACGTAATCTTCGTTCTGACGTTGTTCGAGTGATTCACCGCAGCAGAAAATAGGCTTCAGTCCATTTTCCAGGGCAATGTTTACTTTCTCAGCCAGAATTTCGTCGGTTTCACCGAAGAACTGACGCCGCTCACTATGTCCCAGAATTACGTAGGGAATGTTCAGTGATTTCAGCATCGGAGCCGAGATTTCGCCCGTATACGCTCCGGAAGCTTTCTGGTGGATATTCTGAGCTCCGATCGAAACCCGGCCGGTTGCGTACTGCTGCAGTGTAGACAGATACAGCGAAGGAACGCAGAGGACAACTTCTACGTCGCTGGTTACTTCGTCAGCAATCATGTGTACGATTTCCGAAGTCAACGCTACTGCTTCTTCGGCGGTTTTATTCATTTTCCAGTTACCTGCAACAATTTTTTTTCTCATGTGCGAAAAAAATATAAAAATCAGAAGATTACTTTTAATTAAAAAAATAATGCCTTTCCTGCGTAAGAAGCGGCATTTTAGTTTTTCATTCCGGCGACGAAAGTAGCGAAAATCCCCGAAAGTGCCGAAGTGAAGCTAATAATCATCGCGTAGCCTATTGATTATGAGCGATAAAGCGTGTACATTAAAGTCAGTTTTTCCAAAACACGACAGTCATGAAACACGCTTTACCACTCGTACTCCTGTTCGGGCTGGTTTTAGGCCTGACTCCCGCTACGCTGGCTCAGGAACGTTTTGGCCTGTATCTGAAAGCTCGTCATAAAACCACCCGCATTCCGTTCGAATTACAATCGAATCTGATCATCGTACCCGTTAAGGTAAATGGTTCGGATACGCTTCGTTTTATTCTCGATTCGGGGGTATCCACCATACTAATTACCGATCCTAAAGTTCCCATTGTTCAACGCATGAAGCCGGTTCGGAAAGTACAGATTGCCGGAGCGGGCGAAGGCGGGCACCTATCGGCAACGGTTATGGTTGGCAACTCCATTCAGATGGGGCATGTGCGGGGTGGCAATCAGAATATTGTGGTCCTTGATCAGGATATTCTGCAAATTTCGGAGTACGTGGGAATGCCCATTCATGGGATTTTTGGCTACGAACTGTTCAGTCATTTTGTGGTGACTATTGATTTTGCCCGCAAGGAACTCCTCCTGGAAGAGCCGAGTCACTACCGCTATAAAAGTCGGAAAGGCGATCAGTTTCCGATCACCATTGAGGATGCCAAACCTTACCTGAACGCGGTAGCTCTGGTTGATAAAGCTCGCACAGTGCCTCTCAAAGTGGTGATTGATACCGGGGCGGGGCACGCTCTTTCGCTTGATGTCAATTCCCGTAACCAAATTCCCCTGCCCAATAAGGTCATCCGTACCCAGCTTGGCCGTGGATTAAGCGGGGTAATCAATGGTAGCCTGGGCCGCGTGGAAAAAATCCGGATTGGTAATAAACTGGAACTCACCAATTTGATTGCTTCCTTTCCCGATAGTCTGGCCTATGGCATGAAACTGGGCCGACATCTCGAACGCCAGGGAAACATTGGTTGCGAACTGTTGCGGCGATTCCGGGTAACGTTCAATTACCAGCAGCGATATGTGGTACTGAAGCCCATCCGCCGCCGCCTGCGGGAAGCATTTGAACACAACATGAGTGGCATGGACATTGTGGCCAAGGGCGTTGACTACGACGAATATATCATTGAACGTATCGAGCGGAATTCGCCCGCTGAACTGGCTGGACTCGAAGAAGGCGATCAGCTGATCAGCGTGAACGGAGAAATTTGCCGCGATCTTTCCATGTCTGATTTATACAAAATTATGCAACGCGGCGAAGGCAAGGAACTGCTCATGGCTATTCGCCGAAACGGACAACTAATGGTGACCAGTCTGGTACTAAAACGCATCATCTAAACGCTGGAACGTGTTTTTGTAGGGTTAAAATCAGTATTGGCCGTAACTCTTTCGGCTAGTATTGACCAACGTTATTACTTTCGTAGACTCGTTGAACCCTTAAACGCCGCCACGTTTATGAGCACCCGTTTGTTAGTACTCCTGCTGTGTACCGTTGGTATGTCAGCTTTTGCCACACCCACTATTGATCCGCCTTCCCGAAAATTTTCCCTGGGTTTACTGGGCGGTACGCTCGGTTATGGAGCGGAGGTGGGTTACAGTCCCCGCGAACGATCGAACTGGCAGTTCCGGCTGGGATTTACGCACGTAGGCTACAAAAAGCCCTTCGATGTGGATGTGAACGATGACTCTAAACTGCACCTGTCGCCACTCGTTCGCATGAATCTCCTGCAAGTGCACGCCGACTGGTTTCCGTTTTCGAGAAGTTCTTTCCACCTGACGGGCGGCCTGGGTTATCAGGTTAACCCAAACTATGCGGTTTTGGGCACCTCCGATACGGGCCTGATTCTTGATGACATTGAAATTAAACCGGAAGATTTTGGGAATGTAGAGCTCCAACTTCGCTGGTGGCAGGTAACTCCGCACCTGGGACTAGGGGTGGGCAGAGCCGTTCCCAAAAATCGGATCGGCGTTGGTTTCGAACTAGGTTGTTACTACTTGGGAAGCCCTAAAATTGATTTTAGTACAACAGGCCTGCTCGACGCCACTACATTGCCCGACCAGATTCCTCAGATTGAACATAACATGCGGAATTACAGCTTTCTGCCATACTTATTGTTTTCGCTCAAGTACCGTCTGACGCCGTAAATCCGTCTGATTCCGTAAAAATCCATAGTTTTGTCCGGCTAAAGCTCATCTACTGCATGAAGATTCCTTTTCGCGTCGGACATGGCTACGACGTTCACCAATTAGAAGAAAACCGCCCTTTCTGGCTCGGCGGCATTCAGATTCCGCATTCACACGGGGCCAAAGGCCACTCTGACGCGGACATTATTTGCCACGTCATTTGTGATGCTCTGCTGGGTGCAGCCAATCTGCGAAACATTGGCTACCATTTCTCGGATAAAGATCCGCAATGGAAAGGCATTGACTCCAAGCTTCTACTGGTTCGCGTTCTGGAAATGATTCGGGAAAAAGGGTATGAAGTAGGAAATGTAGATGTAACCGTAGTTTTACAGGAACCTAAGCTCAATCCGCACATTCCGGTGATGAAGGCCGTACTGGCCGGGGTAATGCAGATCGATGAAGAGGATCTTTCTATCAAAGCTACTACCTCCGAACATTTAGGCTTTGTTGGAAAAAAAGAAGGGATTGCGGCTCACGCCGTAGCCCTGATTGTGCGGGCAGATTTGTAAGGCCTGCGTTACACATGCACCACTAGTAACGCCCCGATCATTCCATGACGGTTATGAATCGGGGCGAGCTATTTATTACTTCCCTGTGTAGGCCTTACTTGTTTCGCAACAGATAAAACGTACCTGCCTTACGGTTCGGTTCGTTTTCCCGATTACCGTACGTATAGATTAATTCGTACAGATAGAGGTCAGCAGGCATAGCGTTGCCCTGCGAATCTTTTCCGTTCCAGCCCAGCTCTCGATCGTTGGGCGTAAAATCTTTATTTTCGAAAACCGTATTTCCCCAGCGATTCAGTACACGGAACAGCTTTACCTTTTCTAGCTTATTCCCAAATACGGTCATCCGTTCACCCGTACTCGGACCGACGCCATCGGGCGTAAACGCTTCGGGTACCCCTACCCAGCACGAATCCATCTGTACGGCGGTAGCCTCGGTAGTTGAATCCGAACAAACACTGAGGTAGGCTGCTTTTAAAGACAACTGATGAACGCCCGAAGGAATAGCCACTTCTGGATGTTCGCCCGTTGAAACCAGGGCTCCATCCAGATACCACTGATAATCGGTGGCTCCCACCGATGCATTAGTCAGCTTCACGGGCATGGACGAACAGAATGTTTCCCCCACACTAAAAGCGGCTTTGGGAGCCTCGCGTACCTGAATCGTTCGCTGCAGGGTCAGTGAAGCACAACTCCGGGGCGTCCCAAACACCGTAAGCTTAACGGTTTTGGTACCGCCACTCGCGTAGCTAAGCTGCGGAGAAACCTGGGCTGAATCGAGCGTACCATTCCCCAAATCCCAGAGAAACCCCGTGAGTTGGGTTTGCGTCAGATCGCTTGTATTTACTAGCCGTACAGGTTGCCCGATGCAAGCCAGTGAATCAACGCTAAAACTCGCCTGTGGCCGAATGGAAGTTTGGATACGCTTCTGTGTTGAATCCGTTCCGCAAGGGGTAACGGCCACCAATGTAATGATATAAGCAGTTGCTGGTTTCTGAAACGCAAACGTAGGATTCTGTTCCGTAGAAGTGCCTTCATTGCCAAACCGCCAGAGCCAGCGGGTAGCGACGGGCACTGTAGCATCCGTAAACTGTACGGGTGCTCCCGGGCAAACCACTGATTCACTCATGGAAAATAGCGGTTTAGCCGTACTGGGTGATACTTTTACCTGAGCCGTAGCCTCATTTGCTCCGCATTCGTTTTTAGCCGTCAGCGTAATCGTATAGGTCTGCAGCTGATCACGGGAAGCATACACGTGAGCTACCGTATCGTCGCTCGAATGAACCTCGGGCGTACCGTCTCCAAACTTCCAGACAGATGCCCCGGCTTTTCCAACGGAAAGATTAGAAAACAGAAACCGAGCCGGAGCACAGCGAATACTGGTAGAATCCACCCCAATGCCCGCCTTTGGCAGTGGTTTCACGACAATTGTGAGCGTATCCCGCTTGGTGCCACAGGTGTTTTTCAGGGTGTGAGTAATTAGAAACCTTCGCCGGTCAGTCGTTGTATTTTCCAGCCTGGTCGAAGGGGCGTGTTCATTACTAGTACTCACGCTGCCAAACGACCACTCGGAAGTAAAACCCGGCCGTTGAGTAGCCTGAGGCTGAAACGTCACATTCAGGGGCGTACATCCCTCCCGAACGCTGGGCGTAAACGTTGCCGATTCAGGAGCTGTAAGGACGGTAAGAGTTACCGAAACTTCCGTTCGGCATTCGCCTTCGCCCAAAACGTAACGATACGGATAGGTTCCGGCTGTTTTTGGATTAAAATAGGTTTTCCCCGATTGCTGCGACAGTAGACTCGCTTCTCCCTGCCAGTTTCCCCAGGTTTCACTCGTCGTTAGGGGTAATAGCTTGGTCCCGAGGCAAAGACTCGTATCACGCGAAGGAGACAGAATTTTTAACGACCGCACTTCCCGTACGTAAAACGTGTCGGGTTTTGGTGCGTACGTACCACAGGCGTAAGGTAATTCAGCGGTTATAATGTAAGGCTGCGGGGAAAATCCCAATTCCCGCTCCTGTCCAGCGGATAAAGGCTGTCCGTTCACAAAGTACCGGGCATTTGGATTAGGGTTCGGAATCCGGTACCGAATGGGCGTACATACGCTGGGCTGGTGCTGAATGGTGAGTTCGGGCTTGGCTACCGTACGCACACGAATGGTTCGTGGGCTGGACGTTGCACAGTCATTCAGGGCAACAAGCGTGAATTGATACGACGTTAGCTCTTTTAACTGTACCCGTAACACCGACGAGGTAAGCGATGTATTCTGAACGAGCGTATAGGCCCCTCCACTAATTTGCCATTGATAGCGTGAACTCCCCAGCGAGACCGTACCATCCAGTGTCAGTATGCCTCCATTTTCCAAACATACCAGCGTATCCCCATCCATGATTTTTACACCGTTCGGTCGAATTTGGGCGAGTGGGGTTTTTCGGGTGGATATGGTGTGAGTAGTGGTCGTAGTACCGCAACTGTTAGTGGCACTTAGCGTAACTTTATACGCATCCTGCGAGCTGGAGAAAATATGGGTTGGGTAAATATCCGTGGAAGTGCCTCCATCCCCAAAATCCCACTTATAAGTCATTTCATTCCGAGATGGGCAGGATGTATTACCGATGCGTACGGCATTTTCCTGGCAAATATCCGGCACACTGAATTGTGCTCGTGGACTGCTTTTGAATGTGATGGGAAAGATATCCGTATCTACCGGAGGCTGACAGGCATTGTCGGTCCGCAACTCCAGGTTGTAATCAACACCGGTACCACAGCTTCGGGTAAATTCCCCCAGGCTATACGTATGGGTGCGGGTGATTTCATTATCCTTTGAATAATCGAGCGTTTGCGTAAACTCATCTTTTCTCCCATCCCCCCAGCTGATCGTATAATTTGTAATGGGACAATGCCCCGCCGGAATAATCACTTTTACGCATAACGAATACACCGAATCTTTCTCCGTAACGCAAATTAAAGGTTGGTCACAGGTACGAATCGTGGCTTTTTGTGCCCATGCGGTGCAAGTAAATACTAGGCACAAAAACGAAAGACAACCTAATTTCATGAATAGTGGGCATAGTTCGGATCGTGTAAAAATAGCTATTCATTGCTTATCATCTATTTATTTATACTCAATAATAAATACTCTTTTTTATCTTTCCGAACCTTTTATCCAACGCACCTTCTCCTATGCCCCGTTTTTACTTTACTTTTTGGATTATACTCTTTGCCTTTCTGGCAGAAGTATACGGTCAAGATCCGCAATTTTCCCAATTTTATGCCAATCCATTAGCTCAAAATCCTGCTTTTACGGGTAATGCCCGCATGGGTCGCGTCATTGTCAATTATCGGAAGCAGGCGTATGGCCTTAACCGTGATTTTGAAACCATGGCCGCCTCTTACGATACCTATCTGGAAAACACGGACTCGCGTACGGGTCAGCCTTCGTTAGGATTGGGGTTGCAACTCATGCGGGATAAACAGGGGGCGGGTACTTTCATGGGCAGTGCCGAAGGGCTCTATACAACCAGCGGCTATATATCGGCGTCGAAACGGCTGGCTCGTTTTGGGAGGGATGGTAAGTATAAATTTTGGAGTGGTATGCAGGTAGGCGGGGTGAGTCGCTTATTCGAGGACAGAGTCTTTTATTCGCCGACCAGTTTTCGGGATCGGGCGTTTCGCCGACCTCCATGGATCCGGTTGCTCTGGCTAATGGTATCAGTCGAAATTTCTTTGACGTCAATGCCGGATTACTTTTCGAAGTAGATCCGCAGGAAAACATGGCTCTTTACGATCGCACCGAAACGATGTATTGGGTCGGCGGAGCCATCCATCACCTGAACAAGTCCCTACAAAATGATCCCTGGTTACCCGTCAGCCAGCGAGTAAGTCTACAGGCGGGCCTCACCATTCCGTTTGCCCGGATCCTTAGCCTGGAACGGGGACATACCCCTAGCCCCTACCGCGTACGAACCCATACGCTAGCGGCTAATGTTCGACAACAGGCGGGGCTGGCTCAACTGGATTTCGGGTACAACTGGCGGTACAGTCCCCTCATGCTAGGGGCGTGGGTTCGGGGAATTCCTCTGAACAAAGCCAGTAAAAACTTCCAGCAAAATGCTCTGGTGTTTTTAGTCGGTATCCAACCTACCGATTTTCCGTTTCAGGTCGAACTTAGCTATGATTTTCCGCTGTCTACGTTTCGAGGATACACGGGCGGAGCTTATGAACTTTCGCTCTGGATGGGGCTGGAAAAGCTGGGGCTTTCAACCAAACGTTTTCGGCAATTCAAGTTTCCTGCCCTGTGAAAAGAAGAGCGACCTGTCATGAACAAGCCGCTCTTCTTTACATACGACAAGTAGTTTTATTCGTAGGTCACGCGACCGATGATACTGCGGCCGAGGGTGATTTCATCGGCGTACTCCAGATCGCCCCCAATGGGTATACCCCGGGCAATCGTGGTAATCTTGATGGGATACTGCCGGAGTCGTTTCGTCAGATAAAACGAGGTAGTATCGCCCTGCATGGTGGGACTTAGAGCCAGAATCACCTCCCGAATTTCGTTTTTCGGATCGGCCACCCGGTCAATCAGCGATTCGACCTGTAAGTCAGCTGGGCCTACGCCCTCCAGTGGGTTGATCAATCCACCCAGTACGTGGTATACCCCGCGAAACTGAGCCGTATTTTCAACAGCGAGCACATCGCGGGTATCTTCGACCACGCAAATCAACTGACTATCGCGGCGGGGATTGGCACAAATCTGGCACAGATCCTCGTCGGCAATGGTATGGCATTGCCGGCAATAGCGGGTTTGGGTACGCAGATTCACCAGAGCCTCAGCCAACTGGGAGGTCTGCTGTTCTTCGCGTTTGAGCAAATGCAGAGCAAGTCGAAGAGCCGTTTTTTCCCAATTCCAGGAAGTTTACTAATCTCTTCAACAGCGTCTTCTATGAGTTTCGAAGGATAATTCAAGCGAGTGGTATGGCTGGCGGCCTGCCGATACCGGACTGTTTCGTTCCGATCATTGACAAGGCCAAGAACAAAAAACGATTCTAAAGTACTTCAGCACTAATGCCCCGTTCACAAATGGCATTTCGCATGGGAGCCAATTCTTCAAACGCTCCTTTTTTCACGGCACATTTCCCTTTGTAATGAATCAGAATGGTACACTGTTCCGCTTGTTCAGGCGTATGACCGCACACTTCCATGAGTGTATCGATTACCCAATCGAATGTATTAACATCATCATTAAAAACGACCAGGTCATGTTCTTCCTGTTCCTCAGTTGCTTCCAGAACATCTACGTCTTCTTCTTCCCAGGGTTTCGGTAAGGTGTTCATTAACATGGTTATATCCAGTAAATCAGTGGTTTATTCAAAAACAAATGTACCCTTTATAACCCGCATAGCCAACCGAAGGTTCAAGGAAGTTTATATTCTTCCATGAATAAAAAACAGTATTTTGTTCATCCCATTGTAGGTTTGCAGAATGTTTGGCCGGATGGCTTTACGACCCATTGAAAGCTCCGCTCTCTCTCATTAGCACCCTTGTTTTATTCATGAACGCTTACCTGGCTCTTTTCATCCTGCTTGGCTACTTTCTGATGCTTGTGGCCGTTTCGTTTTACACCTCCCGTGGAGCAGACACCAACGCTTTTTTTACCGCAAATAAGCAGTCTCCCTGGTATCTGGTGGCCTTTGGCATGATCGGGACTTCGCTTTCGGGAGTAACCTTCATCTCTGTTCCGGGAAATGTCAGTACCTCTCAGTTTACCTATTTTCAGGTTATCCTGGGTTATCTGGTCGGCTATTTTGTGATTGCCACGGTACTCATGCCGCTGTACTACCGGCTGAATCTGATTTCGATCTATTCGTATCTGGATAAACGTTTTGGTTTCTGGTCGTATAAAACCGGGGCGGGCTTTTTCCTGCTTTCGCGAACCGTAGGATCCGCGGGCCGGATGTTCATCGCCGTACAGGTGTTGCAACTGGCAATTTTTGATCGTTTCGGCATTCCTTTTGAGGCGACGGTCCTTTTTGCGATTGTACTCATCTGGGTTTATACTTTCAAGGGCGGCGTTAAAACGATTATCATTACCGATACGCTTCAGACCTTTTTTCTGGTAACGGCGGTATTTCTAACCGTATTTCTGATTGCCCGGCAGCTTAACCTGGATTTTGGTCAGCTCTGGAATACTGTACAGTCTACACCCTATTCAAAGATTTTTGTCTGGGACTGGGCTCCCAAAAACAACTTCTTTAAGGATTTCATTTCCGGTGCCTTCATTGCCATTGTGATGACGGGACTGGATCAGGATTTAATGCAGAAAAACCTGACGTGCAAGAACATCGGCGAAGCCCAGAAAAACATGCTCTGGTTCTGCGTCGTACTGGTGATCGTCAACTTTGCCTTCCTCAACCTGGGAGCTTTGCTGCTGATTTATTCAGAACAGATGGGCATCACGATTCCTGCCAAGTCCGACGATTTGTACCCGATGCTGGCTTTAGGGAATCACTTTGGCTTAATTGCCGCCATCACCTTCCTGTTGGGCATTACGGCGGCGACGTACGCCAGTTCTGATTCGGCCCTCACCGCCCTGACGACTTCGTTCTGTATTGACTTTCTGAACATTGAAAAATACCCCGAAAAAGAACGTCAACGCATCAAAACCTGGGTACACCTGATGTTCTCGGCCTTGTTTCTGGTGGTGATTATTCTCTTCAAGCAATTGAATAACCAGTCGATGATCCGTACCATATTCGATCTGGCCGGTTATACCTACGGACCTTTGCTGGGACTCTATACGTTTGGACTCTATACGAAATGGTCAGTAAAAGACCGCTTTGTACCCGTGGTTTGTATCATTTCTCCGGCATTAACCTACGTACTGGTTAGTCATTCGCAGGAATGGTTCAGTTATACCTTTGGCTTCGAAAAACTGTTGCTGAACGGTTTTCTTACGTATGCTGGTTTGGTAGCTCTTAAAAAACCCGCCCTTGCCTATTAAAACGCAGGTACAGATAATTAAAAAATTTGAGATCATTTTTTAATTATAAAAGCAAAAAATATAACTTTGTACAGAAGAACGTCATACCTCTAAACATCTGTACTGTCAAACGCTACTACTTCTTTCCATTGAAAAAGGTGGTAGCGTTTAACAATATAGATCCCGCAAGAATTTTATTTTCAGGAATTTACCGATTCCGTATATTAGCAGAATCTTACAGTTACTCTAATCTAAAAGCGTATCTGCATTCCCCCAAACTTAATACGTATGAGTCTTTTTACTTTGCGACGGTCGTCTCGACTTGCGTTTGTGTGTATCTTTTTACTGGCCTTCCGTAGCATGGCTCAAACCCCTACGGACGGCATCATGATGGGTAAACACCTGATTTGCAACGTGGCCAGCTATTCCAACAGCCAGTGGAGTCAGTACTGGGAAGGAACACTTAAACGCAGCAATGCTAACGTAGGTACCTTTACCAGTCAGAATGTGATGCTGATGAGTGCCTACGGTCTCACCAAAAATCTGAACGTTATTGCAGGTCTGCCCTACATCTGGAATCGTTCAAATGGTGGGCACTTTTCCCGTCAGGAAGGAATTCAGGACCTTTCCGTGTGGCTGAAATACCGGGCATTCCGGGCGGAAACTTCCCTGGGGACCTTCGCCCTGTTTGCAACGGGAGGTATTTCGGCTCCAGCAAACCAGTACATTCCGGATATGTTACCGTACTCGATTGGTCTTCGCTCAAAAACGGCCTCGATCAAGGGCATCGTTCATTACAAAATCAAAGGCTTTTACCTGACCGGTCATGCGGGCTACATTCGTCGTAGTAACATTCATATCGACCGGGATTCGTATCAGTACGACGGCGTGATGTACGACACCCATGAAGTGATGGTTCCTGACGTAGTCGATGCTTCGGCTCGCCTGGGGTACATCAATAAATACGTACAGGTGGAAGGCTTCATTGACAACATGACCAGCCAAAGCGGCGACGATATCCGCCGTCAGGACATGCCGTTCCCCACCAATAAAATGGATCAGACTCAGTTGGGAGGCATGGCTAAAGTGCACATGTATCTGAAAAATGGCAGTTTCTTTACCCTGGTTGGACAGTACAGTCAGGTAACCGCCGGCCGCAATGTAGGTCAGGCCCGCATGTATACGGTAGGCATCCAGCATACTTTCAACGTTACCGGACGTTCGTCTGATCTCCCCTAATCCCCAAACACGTATGAATACGCTTCGTCGATTAAGCTTATTATCGCTGATCGTCTTACTCAACAGCTGTGATAAGAGTATTGATCAGCCGTCACTTACGGTATACGAACCAGCTGGGCTGGATGCCCAGGGCGGTCAATGGAAACCTTTTGTATTAACTTCAACCGATGAAGTTAGCGTTCCGGCTCCGCTCACGACGGAATCCAGTACCTACAAAGCTGAATTACAGGAATTGAAAAGCCTCAGTGTTACGGCTGAACAACAAAAAACAATCGATTACTGGTCAGCAGGTGGCGTTTACCGCTGGAATGAACTGGCCCGTACCCTGGCGGCCAATTACAATCTACCTCCGGTTTACGACGAGATCCAAAAGAAGTATCCCGTACCCGATGCGGCCAATCCCACGGCTGAACCAAAGTTTCCCTTCTGTAATCCCCCCTATGCCTCCCGGATGTTTGCCTATCTCGGTGTTGCTCAGTATGATGCTCTGGTGGCTGCCTGGAAATACAAATATCAGTACAATCGACTGGCTCCGGCGAAGGTAGATGCGGGTATTACTTCTACATTACCCGTAACCGACCTGCCTTCGTACCCCTCAGAAGATGCCGTGGTAGCCGCGGCTTCGTTTGAAGTTTTGAAAGTGATGTTCCCCGGCGAAGTGGCCAAACTGACGGCGACTTACGAAGCCCACCGCAACAGTCGGATCTGGGCGAAGGCTAACGTACGCAGTGACCTCGAAGCAGGGGAAGCACTGGGCAAAGCCGTAGCGGCAAAAGTCATTGCCCGGGCCAAAGCCGATGGCATGGGAGCGGCTAATAACCAAGCTGCCGTAGCCGCCATGATTGCCGACGCCAAAGCCCGGGGTTTACGGAAGGAATGGACCAGCCTGGATGCCCCCGCTCGTCCGCCGATGTTACCGACCTTCGGCAACGTAAAAACCTGGAATTTTACAGATGCTCAAAAGGTGACTATGCGTCCGAGCCCACCTCCAGCATTGGGTTCGGCTGGTTTTGAGAAAGATCTGCAGGAACTACGCGATATGGGCAAGAAGCTCACCCGCGATCAGCACCGCATTGCTTCCTACTGGTCGGATGGTGTAGGCAGTTACACGCCGCCCGGACACTGGAATCGGGAAGCGGCTAACCTGACCCGCAAGTACAAGGAGAATGAACTCCGGGCCGCCCGGACCATGGCTCTGGTAGGTACTTCGCTGATGGACGCCGGAATTGCCTGCTGGGATACTAAATTTTTCTATTACACGCCCCGGCCGTTCCAGGTGGATCACGCGGTACGCTCGACTATTGGAACGCCCAACTTCCCCAGTTTCACGTCCGGACATTCGACGTTCTCCGGGGCAGCGGCAACGGTACTGGCGTATTTGTTTCCTAACGACGCCGACGCCATGCAAGCCCTGGCTGCTGAAGCTTCGGTATCCCGCATTTACGGTTGCATTCATTACCGTTCTGATTCGGATGTAGGGCTGGTTCACGGTAAATCAGTAGGCGAATACGCCGTCAAACGAGCACAACTCGATGGAGCTGGTCGTTAAATGATACCCAACGCCTGACTTCCCCTAAGTCAGCGTTTTTACTCTCATCTTTCCATGAAAATCTTCTTTTATGCCGGACTAATTAGTCTGATTATCTTCGAGTTAGCCAGTATTTACTTCATCATGCCTCTGCCGGGCAGTCAGCGGATTCAAAGCCTGGAAGCCGCCTATTTTATTCATCGCTGGCGGGTTTCTTTTTGGGTAGGCTGTGGATTACTGATTGCCTTGGGAATCATTCCTGCTTTTTCAGAATACGGAAAAAAGTGGGTACCCATTCTGGCCTCCCTGGTAACGATTGCCTTGGTTACCTGGATTCACTTTAAGATGAATGCTCAAGCACTTTTTAAGGAACCGCAACAGGTGCAGTTGGCCCCGGGCTCCCAAAATAAAGTAAATCCCAAACGTCTCGTCGTGGGTGTTGTCATGGGCAAAGAAGCCCGGGCCTACCCCATTCAGTTTTTAACCTATCACCATCAGGTACGCGATACCGTAGCGGGTACACCCATTCTGGTTACGTATTGTTCGGTTTGCCGCACGGGCCGCGTGTACGGATCACTCGTCGATGGAGAACCCGAAACGTTCCGTCTGGTCGGTATGGATCATTTTAATGCCCTGTTTGAAGATTCGCGTACGCATAGCTGGTGGCGGCAGGTTAACGGGGAAGCCGTGGTTGGTTCCCTGAAAGGTTCGTATTTACCCGATGTTCCCAGCCGTCAAACGACGCTCGAAGAATGGTTGAAACTGTATCCTAACAGCCTGATATTTCAGGGTGATCCGGCATTTGCCGACGAGTACAGCAAAGATATGGCTTATGAAAACGGTACGCTGGAAAGCGAACTGACGGGTACCGACAAGCATTCCTGGCACGATAAATCGTGGATTGTGGGCATTGATGCGGGCCGAAGTTCCAAAGCCTATGACTGGAACCGCCTGAAACAGCAACGCATCATTAATGACGTCGTTGGCGACATACCCGTCCTGGTGGTACTGGCGAAAGACAATGCCAGTTTCTTTGCCTACCAGCGACCCGATGTTTCTACGATTTATGCCTTACAAAATGATTCCCTGATTACCGTAGGCCATAAGTACGACCTGGCGGGCCGCTCTTCGGATGGGCGGCTACGACCCCTCAATGCCTCCCAGGAATTCTGGCATAGCTGGTCCACGTTCCATCCCAAAACGGAACGGTATTAGACGATTGTTCGCTTACGCTTAAACATACGATCATTCTTGACTACTAGATATATCTTCGCTGCCCTGTTGATTGGACTAGGGCTTCGTGTGCATGCCCAAACGCTGATTCGGGGTACTGTGCTGCAATCAAATGGTCAGCCTCTGACCGGTGCAACCCTTCGCGTAACGGGCAAAACCCTGCAAAGTGATCTCCAGGGACAGTTTCAATTGACACTGGAAGCGGGTCGTTATACCTTTCGACTTTCTCACGTAGGTTTTCAGCCCCTGCAACAAGCGGTTGTAATTCAGAGGGTTAATTCGCAAACACTGGTATTTACCTTGGCGGAATCGGTTGAAAACCTGGATGAAATTTCCATTCGTGAAGGAGCCGACCGCTCGCTCAAACCACTGCCCAGCGTTCAGGGCACGTATCTGCTTTCCGGACGAAAATCCGAAACGATTCAGATGAATCAGATGGATGGCAACGTAGCGGAAAAAACGGTTCGTCAGATTTTTGCCAAAATCCCCGGAGCTTTTGCCTATGACATGGATGGTAGCGGGAATCAGGTCAACGTAGCCACCCGAGGGCTTGATCCACACCGGGGCTGGGAGTACAACATCCGCACCAACGGCGTCCTTACCAATTCGGATCTGTACGGCTACCCGGCAAGCCATTTTTCTGTACCGATGGAGGCCGTCGAACGCATTGAACTCGTACGCGGCAATGCTTCCCTACAATACGGGGCCCAGTTTGGCGGTATGCTTAATTACGTACTGAAAGGACCGGATTCCAGTCGCGGATTCAGTTACGAAACCATTAATACGGCGGGAGCTTTCGGCCTGCAAAGTACCTTTCACCGCGTGAGTGGGAAACTGGGTAAATTCACTTACAATGCGTATTTTCACCGCCGTACCTCCGATGGCTATCGTAAAAATGGCCGCTCGGTAGCAGAAGGCGAATTTGTCAGTCTGGGGTACGCTTTTCGCCCGAATGTAACCCTGAAGGCGGAGTTGGGTCGTTCGTACTACCGCTACCAGATTCCCGGTCCGCTAACGGATGCCCAATTTGCTCAGGACCCGCGGCAGTCTACGCGTTCACGGAATTATTTTAGTCCAGATATTTACCTGCCCTCTCTGCGATTCGACTGGCAGATTTCGCCGCGTACCACCTTCCAGGCCACAGCTTCTGCCGTATTAGGCTGGCGAAATAGTGTCACGTTCGAAGGCTTCGCCAACCAGCTCGATACCATCAACCGAGCTACCGGCCAGTACAAAAACCGGCAGGTAGATCGAGATAAATTTAAGAGCTACACGCTGGAAGCCCGCCTCTTGCATCGGTACCAGATCGGATCCGTCGGTTCTGTACTTACCGGAGGAATTCAGCTCATTAACAATGATTTGCACCGCCGACAACTAGGGAAGGGAACCACGGGTACGGACTACGACCTTACGCTGGTGGGCGATTATGGCCGGGATATTCATTACAAAACTAAAAACGTAGCCTTCTTTGCCGAAAATCTCTTTCAGTTGACGCCCCGGTTGAGCCTTACGCCGGGTGTACGTGTAGAATTGGGAGAAACGCGACTGTCGGGCCGACTGGCCTATGCTGAAGCTTCGGCTTTACCTCCCCGCCTCGATCACCGTTTCCCGCTGTTTAGTCTAAATGGACAGTATAATCTGGGTAAAGATCTGGATGTATATGCGGGCTGGTCACAGGCGTATCGTCCGGCTATTTTTAAGGACATTATTCCGAATTCAATTCTGGAACGAGCCAATCCCAATACCAAAGACGCCCATGGCTTCAATTCCGAACTCGGCATTCGGGGTACCCGGCTCCGGGGTCGACTGACCTTTGACGTTACGCTGTTTCAGTTAATGTACCGCAACCGCCTCGGTAGTCAGGTCATTACCGAAGGTTCACAGAGTTTTGTTTACAAGACCAACATTGGTGACAGCCGTACGCGGGGCGTGGAAGCTTACGCCGAATTCGCCTTCGTAGAACGTGCCCGCAGTCGCGTTTCCGTCTTTACATCAACTTCGTACATGGATGGTCAGTACATCGCAGGACAGGTTTCTGATGGTATCAATCGCTCCATTCAGGGTAATGCGATTGAATCCGTCCCTAAATGGATCAGTCGGAATGGGCTACAGGCCAGTTACTATGGACTCTCAACGACCCTGCAATTCAGCTACGTAGATAAAAGCTTTTCCGATCCGCTCAACACCGTTACCCCAACGGCCAACGGAGCCCGGGGTGTAGTGCCAGCGTATGGATTATGGGACTGGCACGCCAGCTATCGCCTCGGTCGCGGCTTTACCCTGCGTGGGGGCGTCAGCAACCTTACCAATCGTAGCTATTTTACCAAACGTCCAACCATGTATCCAGGTCCTGGCGTCTGGCCGTCAGATGGCCGGAGCTGGCAGCTTAGCATAGGATTAAAAATTTAGGGAAGGTTCTTTTGCCAGCGTATTTTTAGCAGCAATCCTTTTTCTTTTGTGCCACAGATTCGCCAGAAAAGCAGATCTGTGGCTTTTTTCATGCCATTTTAAAAGCAGTACAGCCATGATTGAAAAAGGAATCGGTCAGCAACGCGTTCATTTTTTACACGTTACTCCGGAATTAGATGGAGGTCGTTATGCCGTCAAATCCATCGCAGGGGATACGCTGTGGGTAGAGGTAGACTTACTGGTTGACGGCTTTGATCTCCCAACGGGTGAATTACTGTATCGCCACGAAAGTGAAGCGGACTGGACCCGCGTCCCTCTTTCTTCGTTGGGAAATGACCGGTACGGAGCCGAATTATTGGCATTTAAGCAAGGTGCCTATACCTATACTTTCGAAGCCTGGGTAAACCATCCGCTAACCTGGCAACGAACAATCACGCAAAAAGCCCGCGATTTTCAGCCCGTCGCTACAGACTTGCAGGTGGGTGCCGGGTATTTGCAGGCCATGGCTGCTACCGCTCCGGAAGCCGAACGAGCATCGCTTGAACAAACGGCTCACTGGCTCCAGCAACCCGAAGCCTATCACGAAGCCATTACGTTCGCTTTAAGTGAACAAATGATCGGCTGGATTCACCAATATCCCCTACGAAAAAATATCAGTCGTTACGAAAAGGAACTGCCTTTGTACGTAGATCGAGAGAAAGCGGCTTTTTCGGCCTGGTATTCTTTGTTTCCGCGTTCGACGTCCACGGATCCGCAAAAGGCGGGCACCTTTCGTACTACGATGGATCGCTTGCCTCGACTGGCTGATTTAGGGTTCGACGTCCTGCATCTCCCACCCGTGCATCCCATCGGACATCACCATCGCAAGGGCAAGAACAACGCACCCGTAGCACAGTCCAGCGATCCCGGCGTTCCATACGCCATTGGAAACGACTCAGGCGGTCACCTGAGCGTGGCTCCGGAACTAGGTAATCTACAGGACTTTAAAGCATTGATTGCGGAAGCTCAGCGACTGGGTCTGGAAGTGGCGATGGACTTAGTAGTACAGTGTTCGCCCGATCATCCCTGGGTACAGGAGCATCCCCAATGGTTTGTCCAGCTTCCCGATGGGCGTTTTCAATACGCCGAAAATCCTCCGCATAAGTACCAGGATAGCTATGCCCTGAATTTTGAAACCGACGACTGGCCTGCCCTTTGGGAAGCATTCCGGACGATCGTCTGTACCTGGGCTGAATGGGGTATTCGGATCATACGCGTGGATCAGCCCCACGGAAAGCCCTTTGCCTTCTGGCAGTGGCTCATACGGGAAACCAAGCAGCTCTACCCGGATTTACTTTTTCTGGCTGAGGCCTTTACTGCTCCTAAACCGCTTCAGTACCTTTCTCAATTGGGCTTTAGTCAGAGCTACACGTACTTCATCTGGCGAAATAGCAAGGCTGAACTGACGGATTACCTGCACGAGCTCACGCAAAGTGATCAGCAATACTATCTGCGGCCCAATTTCTGGCCCAATACGCATGATGTGAATCCGTTCATCCTGCAAACGGGTCTGGAGCCATTGTACCTGACACGGTATTTCCTGGCGGCTACGCTGTCATCAAATTATGGACTTTTTGGCCCCAGTTTTGAGTATATGAACCACGAAGCGTATCCGGGCAGAGAGGAGTACCTTAATTCTGAAAAATATGAAATTAAGCACTGGGACTGGTCGCGTGAGAATAAACTGACCCTTTTCATACGGATGCTCAATCGCATCCGCCGGGAAAACTCAGCATTACAACGCACCAACAACCTAACGTTTGTTCACCTGCCGAACGAGGCCCTGCTCGGGTATCTGAAAACGCACACTAACGGGAATCGAATTTTATGCATTGTAAATCTTGATCCACATCAACGGCAGAGTTCGGGTATTCAGATTGCCCCACACCTTCTTGGAAAACAGGATCACCAGCCCTTCATTGTCCATGATCTGCTAACTGATAATCGCTGGCAATGGCAGGGGGAATGGAATTACGTAGAACTTGACCCCGGCATTCTACCCATGCATTTGTTTCGAATCGAAGATTATTAAGCAAGCAGTTCGAAAGAACGCCACGTATCCTGGTTTGTCAAACCTTCAACCCAAAGCTTTGTCAGGGTAATTAACTTTAGAAAGCATATCCAAAATTAATGCTAAGAATCAGTAAACCGTGCGGGGCCTTTTCTTGAAAAAGTGCAATTTTGAAGTTATGAAACCGGCAGCTTCAGAAAAAGTAGAAGAAAAATTATTCAAAAAAAATCAAAAAAAATTTACTACCATAAACTACTAATAGTCAGTGTTTTACATTTTTTATTTAAGACAAATAAAAATTTTTTTCGTTGGAGGAGGTTACATTTTGCCTTCCCGATTGATATAGGTGTGAATTCGGGACATAAATATAAAAAAAATGAAAAATTTCGCACGCCTTTCAGCTTACGCTTTACTGTTCTCAGCTAGCATCTTTTCTTTAACTTCTTGCAACAAAGAAGACGAAATTAAACCTCAGCAAACGAAAGTCGTGCAAGAATCAGAGAGAGATTCAAGCATTCCTCCTCTGCCATTGATTCGCCGCTAATTGATAGGAAATTCTATCATTGAACATATATGGGTCTCACCTAACCCTTAAGACATAGTACTGCATAAGTATCCAAATATCCGCTCTAGCAGTACTGCATTAGCCAAAGATAACTACCTTCGGAACGCACCGCCAGGCTTCCGAAGGTTTTGGCATTTTTAGGGCTTTATTGTTACTTTGTTAGTGTAACACGCGGGTTGTCTTATGTTTTGTTTTTGCAAAGGCAAAATAGTTAGTTGGATAGGAGTTTGGCTGCTGATATTCGCATCCCTGGATATTTCGGCTCAACATAAGTCTGTCTCTGCTGAACCCGCCATTCGAGACTTACAAACCCAAGGAGAAGTGGCTTATCAGAGCGGCAAACATGCTCAGGCCATGTTGTATTTTAAGAAAGCCATTACCCTTTGTCTCCGCTATAATAATCTTCCCCGTTACGCTGACCTTTTGATTGAATCCAGCACGATTCCTTACGGTCAGGGAAATTTACCACAAGCGATCCGACAGTGTGAAAAAGCCCTTCAGATTCTGAAAAAAGCTCCCGTCGACTCCATTCGCTTCAAGGCCTATTCTAACTTAAGTTTTTACCATAGTCAGGTGTTTCAAATGGAACAGATGCAACAGTATCTGGAAAGGGCGGAGCAAATGCTTGAAGACAATCCTCGCCTGACTACTCTGACCCCTGGATATGTAGCTGCTTATTACAATCAAAAAGGCGTATATTACAATGACACCGGCGACTTTGTTCAGGCTACAACCAACCTCGAAAAAGCCCTTGCCGTAGCTAAAGAATATCATTTATCAGGCCACCTTTCTGCGGTTACCAATAATTTAAGTACGCAATACGAAAACTTGGGGAACACGCATAAGGCCATTACGCTGGTTAAGCAGGCTCTGTCGTTCGAACGAACGCCTTACCAACAAATCGTTTACACGCTCAATTTAGGTCGCTATTATCTTAGCCTTAACAAGCCTAAGGAAGCTTTTCAATACCTGACGCAGGCCCAGCAAATTGATGATACTTATGGACGGGAAAATCCGGATTATTTTAAGGAATCAAAAATTACGCTATATCAAAACTGGGGGTCATACTACGCGGCTACTCAGCAGGTGACCAGGGCCGTTCAGTCGTATGACAAGGCGATCATGCTGGCTCATGCTCACTGGGGCGATAAACATCCTTCGCTTTCCATAGCCTATCGTGACAAGGCTCAATTGCTGGAAAACCAGGGCGATCTGAATGGGGCTCTGGCCAACTATCGCCACGCCATTAATGCTGTGTCTTTAGGTTCTCCCGTAACGGAATTACATGATTTACCTGCGATTCAGGAAGGCGTTTTATCCGAACGCGAGCTGATGTATGCCTTGCTAGGCCAGGCCTCTGTGATGGGAAAATTCTCGAATCGCGATTCCTTTCTGCAACCTGCTTTCGAAACCTACAAATTAGCGTTGCACCTGGCCGAGCGGATTCGTCTTAATTACGATGTATCGGATGCGAAGCTACTGTTCGGACAGCAAATTTCCGTAGTTAATGAGCAGGCTCTTCGCATTGCCTATGCACTCTACCAAAAAACACAACAGTACCACTACCTGAAAACGGCATTTACACTTACCGAAAGTACGCGGGCTTCCACCCTTTCGGATGCCCGCCGGGAACAAACGCTGAAGAAAGCCTGGGTACCTCAGGAATTATTAACGAAGGAGGATGGACTCAAAAAAGAACTAACCAGTACCAAGTTACACCTGCAGCAACCCCGTTCGCGTAAACAACATGATAGCCTTAAGCTGATTCTGGTAGAGCAGGAACTAGCGTTGGATAAATTCCGACAACAACTGTTGCAGCGTATTCCTTCGCGTCATCGCCAGTCGGTAGAAAGTATGTCGGTGGATACCGTTCGTGAAAAATTACTGGATAATCATACGGCCCTGCTTTCGTACGTTTTAACAGAACAGGATTTGTTTGTTTTCGTTATCACCCAGTTCCGCGTCAAATGGATCCGTATGCCTTTCGGTAAGTCGCAGAAAGCCACACTGGCAGCGTTACAGCAGTCGCTTTACGATAACCCAGGACTTTCGCCGTACAAAGGCCACTCCGCAGCCCAGGCGGGGTACCGGCAGCTATTTCTACCCTTGAAACCGTACCTTCAGGATATTAAACGGCTGATTATCATTCGGGATAAAGAACTGAATTACCTGCCTTTCGAAACTCTGGAAACGACCGCTTCAGGTCGGGATTTTCTTTTGCGTTCGTATTCGATTCGCTATGCCTATGGAGCTTCACTGACTCAGGTACACGCTTCAACTCCCTGGACGGGTGGTCCTAATGGCATACTCGCCATGGCTCCATTTTCAGAAACTTCGTCGCAGAAAAATTCCTTTCGGGATACTTCCCTATTGCCCCTACCTGCTTCTCGCGAAGAGATACGATCGGTAGGAGGCTTACAATACGCCAATCGCCAGGCTACTAAACAGGAATTTCTGGATCATTACGCTTCTTCACAAATCATTCACCTGGCCACCCACGCCCGAACGGATGACAGAGAGGCCGAGCGTTCATTCATCGCCTTTTATCCGGATTCAGCGGATTACAAATTGTACACGGACGAGCTTTACAATCTTTCCTTCAATCATACGCAAATGGTTGTATTAAGTGCCTGCGAGACGGGTCGAGGCCGTTTGCACCGAGGCGAAGGACTAATGAGTCTGGCCCGTGGCTTTCTGTATGGGGGTTGTCCGAGCGTTGTGACTACGCTTTGGAATGCTCATGATCAGACGGCGGCTTACCTTTCCGAACGCATGTATTTCCATTTACGAAAAGGTGTACCCATCGATCAGGCATTACAATTGGCCAAACTGGATTTTTTTTCTTCGGATATGGCCGCTCTTTACGATCACCCGTACTACTGGGCAAACCTGGTCCTGATCGGCGATGCCTCGGTACTTTACGAGTCCAAATGGGCGACGATCAATCGTATTTCAGCGGGCTTTTTCTTACTCAGCAGTATTTTTCTGGGACTTTTCCTAGCCCGTTACTGGCAACGGCACCGTTAACTCACCCTCCTGTATATACTACACAAATAAAAGCCCTTCCTCGGGACAGGGGAAGGGCTCTCTGGGTTGGATGTAGAGTACTTTAAATGCTAGAAATCGTATGGCTGACTTTTACGGTTAAGACTACGCTTCGTCTTTGCCGAACCACTTGGCGATACGAATCTGCCAGCTGATTTTCTGTTTATCGAGCCAGGTGATGTCGTAGCTAAAATCCGGATTTTCCGTAATTTCCTGATAAATGGTTTCAGCTTCTTTAGGTTGATTCGCCTGCAGGTACGCCACCGTCAGATACCACTTAGAGGCATCTTTGAAATACGGACGGACCTCACAGTCAATTACTTGCTGCAGCCTTGGAATGGCTTGTGAGGGCTGTTGCGTCATGACAAACGAACGCCCTGCATAGAAATTCTCAAAACAAATCCGGCTGGGCTGTTCCGAGATGCTCGCGTCACCACCCCGTAAGGTCTGGCTAAGCGTATCCTGTACTTGAATGGGACTCAACGTGATGTACGAAGTGAACGCAATCGTCACCGCAGCCGCGGTTCCTGCCGACCACTTCCACCAGGGAACCTGCTGAGGCTCACGGTGTAAGGGAATAACAGGCGTCTCCTTGGCGGGCTCTGCTTCTGCATCCTTCCACTCTTGTACTTTTTCCGCATGAATTTCTCCGACCATCTCGGCCAGCAGAAAATCATCGATAACTGAATCGGCCTGTTGCATAAATTCAACTTCGCGGGCAAATTCAGGATTACTAATCATCTCCTTTTCGAACGCTGCTCGTTCGGTCGAAGATAGAGCATCATGGAGATATGCATCGATCCATTCCATTTGCTCCTGGCCTGATTTAGGTCTCATAGCGAAAGAGGGCTTTGAGTTTTTGTAAACACTTGTACTTTTCATTAATAGCGACTCGCTCGTTATCAAATCCCATCTTCTGAGCAATTTCTCTCATAGAAAGCCCGTCCCGGCGATAGGCCGTCAGGATAGTCTGACACCTTTCACCAAGCAGATTGAATAACTGTATGTAGCGTTCCTGTTCTTCCCGTTCTTCCATGATTCGTTGAGCAGAAGCTTCCCAGGAATCGTAACCTCCTCCCGTAGCTTCCATCTCTTGGACGTAATCACGCATGAATCCTCGCTGCTTGAGCGTGTTTCGCCACCGGTTTTTGGCCAGTACGAATAAAAACGCCTCGATCGTTGTTCCCTCCTGCAACTGAAAGCTGCCATTACGCACAGCTTGAACAAAGTTGAGAACGGTAGTCTGAACCAAATCGTCGGCGTCGTGGGCGTCTCCCCCATTCTGCAAAACGAAGTAGCGAACCGGACTAATGTGATGATCATATACGTCCCGAATAGCTTCATTCAATTCGCGACGATCTTTCGAACGGAGCCGAGCAATCAACTTTTCCTGGCTCTGAGTTCCTATCAATACCTTGAAATTTTGCATATATCAATCGAAAGGCCGAAATGTAACCTCATCTTTCAAAAAAAAATTTGTGTCTTTTATAATACATTGATAATCAGAATATTATAAACTATGAATTTTTTGAGATTTTTCATCAGGTTTTCTTAATTTTTTGTCAATTTCTTCGCAGTTCTCTTCAGAACAACCACAAAAAAAGGCCATTCCCGAAGGAATAGCCCCAATAAAAAAAATATTATTTGCCCTATCCCAGGCGTTGCCGAATAGCTTCGTATAGCAAAATTCCGTTCGCTACGGAGACGTTTAATGAAGCAACCCGGCCACTCATGGGAATGCTCACCAGCTCGTCGGCCGTGCGTAATAAGTTCTCGGAAATACCATCTTCTTCAGACCCCATAATGACAGCCGTCGGGACCGTCAGATCGACTTCATACAGCGTTTTCGAAACTTTCTCCGTACAGGCTACCACCTGTATACCGGAATTCTGCAAAAAACGGACCGTCTCTAACAGATCATTTTCCCGACATACGGGCAAAAAGTTCAGAGCACCCGATGAGGTCTTCATGGCGTCTGAATTGATCTGGGCACCTCCTTTGGCGGGAATGACAATGGCCTGTACACCAGCACACTCAGCGGTTCGGGCAATTGCCCCGAAATTTCGAACGTCGGTTACCCGGTCCAAAATTAGAATCAAAGGCGTCTGGCCTTGTTCGAATACGTTCGCTACGACGTTCTCCAGTTTGGCGTAGTTAATGGCCGAAACGAAAGCAATCACGCCCTGGTGATTTTTCCGCGTAATTTGATCCAGCTTTTGTTTAGGAACTTTCTGCGTGGGTATATTACGCAACCGGGCAAATTCGAGTACCTCAATATTCCCCAGCTCCCGCTGAATCAGTAATTTATCAATTTCTTTTCCGGCCCGTATGGCTTCCAGTACGGGTTGAATACCAAAGACAAACTCCGATTTCGACTCCGGGCGTGGCTGCCTGGGTCTGCTATAAAATGGCTTTTTTCGCCGGGCTCACTGCCCTCTACTCGATTTCCCCGTTTCTCCATGCTTCGACAGCGGGATACCAGATGGGTTGAAATTCTACGAATCGTGATAATTCGTAGTGATCTTCCACAAACTGGTTATTCCGTTTATTGAACGTAAAATTTATTTCTGAAAATTGTGAATTGCGTTTGGTATAGACCCATACTTCGCGGTCTTTACTGCGATTGACGCGGGTGGGCGGCCCCATGATAATGTATACCATGCCCCGGTCGGTTTTCCAGCCTTCCTTGTAACTGGTAAAGAGATCATTCGCCCGCTCGACACGTCGGTAGAACGAAGAAATGGTCCGCTTCGCCGTTTGCTGATTTCCGTTGGACATCGACAACCAGTAGCGATCCAGGGACCGTTTAGCTTCGCCGCCATTGCGTAAATCATTGATTTCCTGATTCGTACTCATATACACCAGCGGCCGGGCCAGTTGCTGAGGATACGTATAGCGGGGAAAACGGTCTGGGACGCCCATCAGGCCAATGCCAAAAGATTCCGTCGTATCGCGAACAAAATAGTGCAGTCCTTCGTGCTGAATCGTAAAGGGTCGGCGTGTGGTCACTTGAGCTGACGAATCTACGTACAGTTGTTTGGGTTGAGGCCGTAACGTCGCCATCGGCGGTAATGCCGCATCGAATTCAAAACCGTAGTGGAAAAAGCGGAACGTAGTATCGGGCCGTTGCAAAGCCATCAGTTGAACCGTATCGCCCTGACGAGCAAAGTTTTCAAACAACGGAACTTTTCCCGCCCCATCAAAATGGCATAGTAGTCGCCTACTTTTCCGGATTGAAAACGAACGAACGTATCGTGAGTCGTCATACCACCTTTAGCATCGGTAATTTCTGACATGACCACCCCCGTATAAATTTGTCTGTCGGGCTTGGGTACGTCGAACCAAACCGTAAAGACCGGACCGCCGGACGTTGTCTTACGAATGAAGTTTTCGCCTTCGCTGAGTTTTAACAGTTGGGTAGATACCAATTGCTGACGACTGCCGTAATCCGGCAACATCCAGTACCGGATGCGAAACTCCTGAGCGAAATCAGCCGAGGACAGGTTTCGATCGGGCTGTACCCGAACATAGGTCCGGATTTGCGAACCATTATCCAGAAAACGGCTTCGTACCGAAAACAAGAATGCATCGGTCGAACGATTAGTAGGGCTTGCAGCAGGAGTGGCTGTACGTTTGGCTGTATTGACTTTAGACGAGGTACAACCAGCCAACAGACCTAGGGAAACTCCTAAATAAATCAGGTATTTCATGGATTCATGGACGAATGATACAAAGATGCGTTTTTTTCTTCGGAACAACCGGCAAAACGCCAAGTGCGTCGGTTACGAATAACGAAAAAGATAGCGATTCTCACCTGTGTACATCCATAAATTTTCTGGTTTTGCCGGGAAGGTGGTATTTTTGCTCCTTCGATGCTCGTTACCATCGAAACAGGAGCCGTGGCTTGGTCCGCATTCCTCCACCCCGTTCTTCATACGATCATGTACAAAACCACCGAAATAGCCTCTTCCGAACTGGTTTCTGATAACCCGGTTCACCAACGTTTGTTGTTTCCTTACATGGAAGCAGCCCGAATCGTGCACGGGAATGTACTGGAAATTGGTTGCGGTACCGGACGGGGCGTGGGCGTACTGGCTCCTTCAGTCACACACTATACGGGCGTTGACAAAAACGAACCATTAATGACTAAACTGAGTCAGGAATACCCTGATTTCAAGTTCATTGACATGTTTCTGCCGCCACTCAAAGACCTGCCTGACAATCATTTTGACTTCATCGTCACGTTTCAGGTTATTGAGCACATTGAAAACGATGACTTTTTTATTCGGGAAGCCCACCGCGTTTTGAAGCCCGGCGGAAAATTGCTGCTGACGACCGTCAACAGGAAATACTCCCTGACCCGGAACCCCTGGCACGTGCGGGAATACCTGGCCTCGGAACTCAAAAACCTGATCCTAAAATACTTTCCGACGATCGATACGCAGGGTGTACACGGCAACCAGAAAGTGTGGGAGTACTACGAGCAGAATAAAAAATCGGTGGAGAAGATTACGCGGTTTGATATTTTCAATCTCCAGTATCGCCTGCCCCGCCGCTTGTTGCAGGTGCCTTACGACGTAGCCAACCGTCTGAGCCGTAATCTGATTCAGAAGTCAGCCACCGGACTGGTTTCCGACATTACGTACAAGGATTATTTCCTCACCAACGACGCCGAGAATTGTTTCGACTTTTTTTACGTTGCAACGAAGTGAGTTTTCAGTTGGCGGTTTTCTGTTTTCAGTTT